>JAJZLS010000053.1 GCA_021803345.1 Actinomycetes bacterium | reverse complement strand
TAAGACTGCCAGCGCCGATGGTACTTGGTGGGCAACTGCCTGGGAGAGTAGGGCGTCGCCGGAATTTATCGATTAGAAGGGGAACTGGGCTAGGCCTGGTTCCCCTTTTTTTATTAAGGTGCATCCATCATCTATTGATCGCATTGTGTGTTAGTTGTATCATCAGTTTTACCAACCCTTTTGGGTAAAGCTGGAGGTAAAGCATGGACGATCAAGTTCGCATTGGTCTATACCAAAAGATGGTGCTTATCCGTACTTTTGAGGAGACAATCCTTCGAGATTATCATGCGGATAAGAAGCCGGTATGGGATATCGGAGCCGGTTTGATCCCCGGCGAAATGCATCTTTCAGCTGGGCAGGAGCCGGTAGCGGTGGGGATCTGTGCCCATTTAAATAAAGATGATGCTATTACTGCGACTCACAGACCTCATCATCTTGCCATTGCCCATGGAATGGATCTGGGTAAGTTGGCGGGCGAGATATATGGCAGGGAGAGCGGACTTGGACGCGGAAGGGGTGGACATATGCATCTTTTCGATCCCGAGACGCACTTCTCCTGCTCTGGTATTATTGCTGAGGGATTCCCGCCAGCTCTTGGGCAGGGATTCGCCTTCAAGCGCAAGGGATTATCATCGGTCGTTGTAGCCGTCACCGGTGAAGGTGCGGCGAATCAAGGTGCATTTCATGAGTCGTTAAATCTTGCTGCTCTCTGGAAACTCCCGGTCGTATTTGTGGTTGAGGATAACGAGTGGGCGATTTCTGTGTCTAGGAGTGCTTCTACGTCTGTAGCTTCTAATGCGGTTCGGGCAGAGTCATATGGGATTCCTGGAGTGCTGGTCGAGGATAACTCTGTTGAGAAAATTTATGAGGCTGCCGCAGTGGCAGTTGATCGTGCCCGGGCAGGGCAGGGCCCAACTCTGATGGAAATCCGTACGCTTCGACTTTGGGGTCATTTTGAGGGTGATGCTCAAGGCTATAGAGCTGATTTGGATTCAGTTGCCAGTAGGGATCCTATACCTCTTTACGAATCGCAGTTACGCGCCAGTGAGATCCTTGATGACCAAATTGTGAAAGAAATTAAGGAGGAAGCTATGTCCAAGGTGGAGTCAGCTATTGAATTTGCCAAGGCAAGCCCAATTCCAGAGCCTTCGTCAGCACTTAAATATGTCTTTGCCGAGTAAGGAGATGATGTAAATGGTAGTTACCGATATACCAAAGAGTTCATCGACGTCAAGAAAGCTGACAACCTCCAAAGCTATGGTAGAAGCGATAGCGCTGATGATGGAGCGTGATTCTTCGGTTTTCGTAATTGGCGAAGACGTTGGTGCTTATGGGGGAATATTCAGTTCCACTACTGGCCTGTTGGAGCGTTTTGGGCCAGATCGAATTATAGACACCCCTATATCCGAAACTGCGTTCATCGGATTAGGTACTGGCGCAGCAGTTGAAGGTATGCGGCCCATAGTGGAATTGATGTTCGTTGATTTTTTTGGTGTTGCGATGGATCAAATCTATAACCACATGGCAAAGATACACTTCGAATCAGGTGGGAGCGTGAAGGTTCCAATGGTTTTGATGACAGCGGTGGGAGGAGGTTATTCGGATGGAGCGCAACATTCCCAGTGCTTATGGGGAACCTTTGCTCATTTGCCAGGAATGAAAGTTGTCGTGCCTAGCTCACCTTACGATGCCAAAGGATTGATGATTTCCGCAATCGAGGATGACAACCCGGTCATCTATATGTTCCATAAAGGAATTATGGGACTTCCCTGGATGGCGAAGAATTCTTATGCTATCGATGTTGTTCCAGAGGAATATTATTCGGTTCCAATTGGCAAGGCTTCTGTTGTGCGAAGTGGCAAGGATCTAACCATAGTGACATTGTCGTTGTCGGTACACCATTGTCTTGATGTTGCAGAGGAAGCTTCTAGATCTGGAATCGATTGCGAGGTAATTGACCTGCGTAGCTTGGTGCCATTAGATCGACAGACGATACTTGAATCAGTTGCAAAGACCAATAAATTGTTGGTGGTGGATGAAGACTATCAGTCATTTGGGTTATCGGGTGAGATAGCAGCAGTTATTGTTGAGAGCGATCCCACTCTTTTGAAATCACCGATGAAAAGGGTTTGTGTTCCGGATGTGCCAATTCCGTATGCGCGTTCCCTAGAGTACGCAGTGCTTCCTAGCCAAGCAAGAATCATGGATGCAATCAGGCAGATGGTCTCTTGAGCGTCGAGGTTTTGTTTCCCGAGGTATCTAAAAAGGATCCAAATATTGAGGGTGTTGTGGCTACGTGGTTTGTCGGCGATGGAGATCAAGTGACCCAGGGTCAGCTGATTGCAGAGGTTCAGGTTGAAAAAGTGGACGCCGAGGTTTACGCTCCAGAAGGCGGGGTTATAAAGATCCTTTCGAATGAGCAGCTTCCTGCCCGTCAGTCAAGTGTGATAGCGGTTATTGAGAATTGAAACTGATGATTTGAGTTGGCTGTTATTTGTGCGACCCTAGAGAGGCAGACTTGGTAAAATGTCGGTCTGAATTTAGCGTAACTATTGCGCAAGCAAACCCAGTCGTAATTAGCGCGCGTTTTGGGTCTTGAAAGTTACTGTCCGGTCAAAGTACCAAAGCAGAGCTATGGCCAGTCCGAGCAAAATTCCGATAGTTGTGGTTGTCTGCCACCCGCCATACCCCCATGCTATTCCAGCAGTGGCTGAACCAAGAGATCCGCCAATAAAATAGCTGGTCATGTAGGAAGAGTTTATTCTTGAACGGGCTTGAGGAGCTACCGTGTAAATGATGCTCTGGTTTGAGGTGTTAAGTGTCTGAAGAGAGGCGTCGACGATAATAACTCCAATAATCAGCAGGATCAGTGTACTTCCATAGAAGTGCATGTCCATAAAAGACAGAGTCATAAAAAGTGCACCGGCTATGGTAGTGAGCCGGATCAGTCCTTTGTCTATTGCAATTCCCGTGAAGATGGCTGTAATTGCGCCAAGAGCCCCAAACAGTCCGAACAGCCCTATTTTGGTGGTGGAATAGTGATAGGTTGAGCTTGACAGGTAAAAGGTGAGCGAAGTCCAGAACATCGAGAAGGCGGCAAATGCTAGTGCTCCATATAGAGCCCTGAACTTGAGAAGTCGATGGCTCATGAAGATTTGAATGGTAGAACTCAGAATTGCTAAATAACTGGTGTGTTCGGCCTTTTTTGGTACGTCTGGAAGTTTGCTGCCGAGCAGGAAGGCCAAGATTACCATTATTCCTGCTGCTATCTGATATACTGCTGGAAATCCAAGCGCATCAGCCACAACTCCGGAAAATGCTCTTGCGAGTAGTAGGCCGATAAGTAGTCCGCTTGTAACAGTTCCCACTGCCTTTCCGGTTTTAGCCGGATCCGCCAGATCTGCTGCAAGAGGAATAATGATTTGTGCCACCACTGAACTAAGCCCGACCACAATTGAAAGTAGTTCGAATTCAGCTGCGTTCTGCGAAAATGATAAGACCAGTAATGCCGCAGCGTCAACAGACAGGGATATAAGAATCAGTTTCTTTTTCGGTATCAGGTCTCCCAAAGGAAGAAGAAATAACAGTCCCAATGCATAGCCGCCTTGTGAACATACAACTATGAGTGAGGCGCTTGAGTTTGAAATATGAAATGTTTGAGCCAAAGCATGCAGCAGTGGTTGTGCGTAGTTGAAGTTTGCTGCAGCAGCTCCTGTGGTGATTGCCAAAAGCAGCGTAAGTCCAGGAGTAAGCAGGTGGCTTCGTTTGTCTTGGCTATTCATGCTATGGCTCTTTCGGGAGTCGTGTTGACGATGAGATTTTATTTGATACCTATTTCTTATATCAAGTTATCGTCAATCTGGCAGACTTGATTGCTGCTAGCCTTGCCGCAGCCAAGGCCTTCGAAATTCTTCTAGCGAGTTACTTTCTGACAGTGATATCCATAGCTTGATGTTGTAATAGGCGGTATAGATTAGGGGCTCCATGCATAGAACCCATAGCATTGATGCTGCGATCTGTTGATCGGCCATCGGACTCATGTGCTTACCAGGAATGTTTGCGTATACCGGGTACCAGGCGTGCGGCGCAAATCCCATGAACATTGCGATCAGCCATCCAGTCACCGCACATACCATTATCATCCCTAGTCTTCTGACCGGATCTTTTACTCTGGACACAAAAGGATCCGAATCGATGAGTTGGATGAAAAGAAGCATTCCAGAGGTTATGAACGTGAAGTGCATGGCAATCATTGCGTATTTGTTGTCTACTGCCCAGGTCATCATGGTTGGGAAGAACCATATTGCCATTGTGAACACGAAATAAAGTAATGCAACAGTCGGTGTGGTTATTATTCGTACCGCAGTGGAAAAGACTCTGTTGGTTTTTGATGCTTTTACCAAACTTGCATAGAAGGACTGAAACCTCTCGGGTATTCCAGCTTCCATCACTCGCCAGGGTTTGGAATAAGCAATCAATGGAGGGGCTGCAATCATAACCAAGATATGAAACAGGATATGCATCCATAAATATACCATTGCCCAGTACATGATTGGTGAGAGAATCGCCAGGACCAGAAATGACATCCCGGTTGAGAAGAGGATTATATCCTTCTGGGATGTTCCTGGAACTGGCTCATTGGTTTGGGATTCGTTTTGCTCCAAAACTCTTAGTCCCCTAATGTAAAGGAACAATGGGATGAATATGAATGGTATCGAAATTGGCAGATCAAGTGACCAATTACTCAGAAGGTATTTAGCTACGAACCCCGCATGGGACGCGACAGTGGACATGTTCATGTCGGGCATTTAAATTCTCCAAACCTTATTGCAGACGCATTCAGATGGTTTCTGCTTTGAGATTGCAGGAATCAAGCGAAGTCCCCTCCTGTGTTTGATTCCATAATAGCCACGGCAGTGGTAGAGTTTTCGCATTGCAGGTGTTTGATTTACTGGGTCGGTTTCAATATTGTGATCGCTTCACTTCCAGTTGTCAACAAAACTGATAGGTTTTTAGCGATGATTTAGGTTCGAGTATTTCTACCCACTTGCGATTGGGTTCCTAACTCTGAGACTGCGGAAATAAAAGCCGTCATTGAGCCGGTTTTTCGCCAGACGGGATGAAAGAAACGAATTGGGATTCGCCACCAATTTCCAAAGAGCTGGGTCTAAATTTCTAAGCATGGCTTGTCGAAAAGAAATCTTGCCGGAGGTGTTCAAAGTATTTAGGCTAATTCCGCGGTACTATAGTCCTGGTGGTTCTGTTACTACCGTCCCCAGTATCACTGATTAATTCAGGGGATTGTGGGCTTGTTTTTGCCATTGATGTCTTGTCGAAGGCCCACATCACAAGCACTATTACCCCGATGCTGGCACCTATAAGCGTTGTGAGTTTCCATCCACCCCACTGCCATGAGTATCCCGTGAGGGTGGAACCGATACCGCCCCCTATGAAGTACAGCGTCATATATGAGGAGTTGATCCTGGATCTTGCCGATGGGATCAAGCGATAGATTATTCCCTGGTTTGTTATGTGGATCGCTTGCAGAGCGGCATCGAGGGTGACTATGCCGAGCGCAAGCAGCAGAAAGTGTGTTCCCAAAAATCCCATAAGTAAAAATGAACCTATTATCAGTATGCCACCTATAAGCGTTGTGAGTTTCATCCAACCTCGATCCACCGCGCTACCCGTCAGACGTGCTGTCATGGCTCCCGCGACGCCGAATAATCCAAACAAGCCGATTGTTCCGGAAGAGTAGTGAAATGGTGGACCCGACAGATAGAAGGAGAGCGAAGTCCAAAGAATGGTGAATGCGGCAAAACTGAGCATTCCATAGAAGGCCCGCCACTGCAGCTTTCTCTGGCTAAGAAAAATTGAAACTGTGGATTTCAAAATCGAGGTTACTGACTCCTCTGGGGTCTTGGCTTCAACTTCCGGGAGGCTCTTCATGAGTACAAGCCCCATGATAGCCATGACGACACCAGCCACGACAAAAACTGCCGAGAATCCGAATTGGTCGGCAATCAGGCCTGAAAAGGTCCGCGCCAGGAGAATCCCTATCAGCAGGCCACTCATTACAGTCCCTACAGCCTTTCCCGACTCTCGCTTGTTGGCCAGGTCTGCCGCAAGCGGAACTGCCACCTGAGCTATAACAGAAGCCAGGCCGACAACCAGTGACATGATTTCAAATTCGATAAGATTGCTTGCTAGCGAGAGTAATAGAAGCGCTCCCGATCCTGCAAAAATACCTCCTACGATTAGAGGTTTTCTTCTAACCAGGTCCCCCAAGGGGAGTAGGAACAAAAGCCCCAAAGCATATCCAATTTGGGTGGCTGTAATCACCATTGCCACTTGAGAATTGCCAGAATGAAACGCTTTTGCTATGTCGGGAAGTAGCGGTTGAGCATAATATAAATTAGCCGCAGCAACACCGCTGGTTGCAGCAAGAAGAAGCGTCAGTTTTTTGGATAATTTAAATTCGTTCGCCAATTAAGTTACCGTAGTCAGTCCGTGTTTTGAAGTTATCAATTCTACAGGGGATAGGGATATTTCAGTTAACTTGAGACCCGAGTCTGCAAACTGCGTTAAAGAGCGAGGGCGACTCGATTATGGCATGTGTTTCACAGCATGATAGCGGTGCTCATTCACAGTGACAATTTCCACCCTCAAAACATCTAAAATAGTGCAAAGATTGTTTCTAAGAATTGTTTTAATAATTTGCTTGCCTTTTGGTAAAATGATTTATATACTTGCAAACGCTAACCCTTGGTCAAAATAAGGGGATGGGGAGAATTGCGAGACAGTCCGATTCTCCCCTTTTTTTCACTTTTTCCCACACTGATTGCATTCTATGAAAGTGTGAAGCTGAATTAGAACTCTTCTATTCCAATCACCCAGTTGTCGATTGACACTCGGGGGCTGAACTCAGTGAGACGGGTCTAGGTGTCAGGGTCTAGTGCATCAGCCTTTTATGAGAATGATAAGGCCTATGCAATAACCAAATATTACCACCGATATTTTAAGGGCTTTCTGACTTAATTTTCTGGCCACGCCGGCACCGAGATAGCCCCCCAGCAAGGTTGACAAGGCCATGATCGCCACTGCCTGCCAGACGACCGGCGCGAATATTGCATAAATGACCAGTCCTACAGACGCGATAACAAGAGACAAGAACATTTTTATGCCGTTGAGGAGCTGAAGATGCTCGTGGATAAAACTTGCCAGGATTGAAAGAAGAATTATGCCCAGACCCGCTCCAAAGTAAGAACCGTAAATTGAAGCAATGAAGACTCCAGTATAAAGGGCCACTTTAGTGACTTGCGGTCTCTTTGCACCAACAGCGGTGAAAAGTTTCAACATCTGGCTTTGGATAAGCAGCAGCGTCGTAGCTGCGAATATTAAATATGGCACCAGCATCTTGAAGACGCTGGAAGGTGCCTCCAGAAGTATGATGGTGCCCAGGATGGCACCGACTATTGAGATAACGGAAAAGACCTGAGTGCGTTTCTTTTGTTCAAGGATTGTCGATTTGTAGGCGATTACACTCCCAACGTATCCTGGCCAGACTGCAATGGAATTGGTTACGTTTGCAGAAATAGGAGGCAGACCCACTGCCAGTAGGGCGGGAAAGGAGATAAGTGATCCCCCGCCAGCGACAGCGTTGACCGCCCCGGCTCCAAAGCCAGCTATAAAGATCAGCAAATCGCCAGGTAATGACACTCTTTCTCATTTCAGTTGGTTGAGCTTTGTCAGCCGAAGTTAATTAGTTTTCTGGATTGTTTTAGGCCACAATTTAGCCGATATTGGGAACTGAGAGGCAGATTGGTCAAGTTGGTTAGATTGTAACTATTCAGGTCCTCTCAAGTTAAGCTGAGCCACCCATGACTGTCATAATCAGGGTGAGGTTCCAGAGTTTGAGGGAAATATAGCATCTGACTT
>JAJZLS010000073.1 GCA_021803345.1 Actinomycetes bacterium | reverse complement strand
CGGGCACCCCTGGATGCCTCCGATGCCACTGCGGACTTGAGCATACAGCTCCACCCGCTAGAAACTATTTCTTACTCCTAAATCACATCTGGCTGGCGTGCTCCGTCATGGGTGGTGAATGGAAACGATATAGCGGTGCTTCGTAAAACATTTATGTTTTTTATTATACGAGTGATTATGCAACCACTGTTATTCGTCTTTGTCTTTACTTATGTCTTTCCAAAAATCGGTCAGGGGGTTGGAGGTGGGGGTGCGAAATCTGCCGAGTTTTCCACACTGCTTGTAGCAGGAGTCGTGGGAATCTCGATCATTTTTCAGGCAATCCAGGCTGTAGCATTGCCTTTGGTTCAGGAGTTTGGTTTTACAAAGGAGATTGAAGATCGAGCTTTAGCGCCGATACCGGTTTGGGGCTTAGCGGTTGAAAAGATACTATCAGGTGCCCTGCAGGCCACTGTTGCAGCCATAGTCGTTTTCCCTGTGGTTTTTTCATCCCAGCTACCCCGGTTCATCTTCATTTTGATTGGCCGGTTTTGCTTACAATTATTCCCTTATCAGCGATACTTTCGGGGATTTTGGGTCTGACGATTGGAACCCTGATCCCGCCAAACCAGGTTCCATTGATATTTGCAATAATTGTGCTTCCTATTACTTTTCTTGGCGCTGTGTACTATCCCTGGTCAGCGCTCACCCCCATAGCCTGGCTGAAATTTGGGGTTTTAATTAATCCTCTGATTTACATCAACGAAGGACTCAGGGCAGCTTTGACCCAGGGAGTTCCGCATATGGGTCTTATCTATGTTTATGGCGCGATAGTTGCCTTCTCGATTGGGCTGGGAATTGTTTCTATAAAGGGTCTTTCGAGGCGTGTTATCGGCTGAAAGATACGTTTGTGCTAGAAGAGGTTACGCTTCGGTTTGTGGCAGCAGATGTGGTTTTACTTTCTTTGTAGAAAGCAAAAGACCTAACGCGATCCCAAGAAGCCAGCTATCTTTTGCAAGGGCGATCCCTTGAGATGAAGGACGCAAACTTGCGTCTTGGCGCATACCAGGGATTTTCAGGTAAAGCCCTACTAAAGCTACTGTCAGAGGAAGCAGCACCATTCCAGCCTTGCGATCAGAAACAAACGGCATCAATAGCGTAGAACCCACGGTGGTTTCATAGGAACCAAGTAGACGTCCGAACTTCGATGCTCCAACGGGCTCCAGGAAAGGATATGCAGTAATCGCAGTAGAAAATACTTGATCGAGATGCGCGTCGTCGGCCTTAAGCTTGGAGATTCCAGAATTCAAAATAAATGCGCCGGCCACTAATCTTGTCGGTACATTGTGAAAATAGCGTTTTCCAAATATCATCCGTACTCCTTGATTCTATCTTGCAAAGCTATCATTGAGTTGCTATGTAGGCAAGGTACCCTGGGGTAACAACCGGCAGGATTACCTTGTTGAACATAAACCTCTGCAATCGTTAGCTTTCGGCGGTTATCTTCGTAGCTGCGAACTTATATAGAGACAATATTTCCATGCCACCGCGTGCCAATTGACAGCGCGCAAATTAATTCGCTCGCTTCATCTTTAGGCTCAGACACTGCTCCTACAAGAATCGATTGCGGCCCGGCTGATTGCAATGGATATTTTACTCTTCTAATATCCGCTATTCTACTGGGTCCCAGTTTAAGGTCGGTTACGAAACATTGAGCTTGCGCCTCCTGGGTTCCGGTGCATATTTTCTGAGTTCATCGATGCCTACCCTGTTGCAGAAGTCTCCAAAACCCTCTACCGGTTCCGCTTCCTTTGCATATAACGAAAGGATGGGTTTCAAGGCGTCGACCAGGGAATCATTAACCACGTCCGTGGCATATATCTCGCCAAGGCGATTGCCGAATTTATCTGCCCCAAGGTAGATATCATACGATTTTTTTGATCTTCCGACAATGCCGATTTCACCCAGGTAGGGTCTTGCGCATCCATTAGGGCACCCGGTCATTCTAAGTTCAATGTCGAGATCTTGTAAGCCAAGCTCTGCTGTGGCATCGTCTAACTGCTCAAGCAAGGTCGGAAGGAACCTCTCAGATTCAGCTAAGGCCAGCCCACAGGTAGGAAGCGCTGGGCAGGCAAAAGCATGACGCGATACCGGGGTATAAGCGTCTGGTACAGGGACTTCGTGACGCTCTAAAATTTCAAGAACTTGTTCTTTTTGAGCTAGTTCTATATCGCTGAGGATGACGTCTTCTTTGGCGGTGAAGCGAATCGATGCCGAAAACCTAGATGCGATCTCCCTGATAGCAGATCTATATTTAGCCGAGGTTGTGTCAATAATTCGGCCACTTGGTACCTTGACTCCATAGCTGAATTTATGATCACTCTGTTCAGTCCAACCCAAGTGATCTTCGCTGGCGCCGAAGTGGAACTCATCAAGGGCGGGCAGTGCAAAGCCGACTCTTTTTTCCAGTTCTTCCAGTATCTTTTGTGTTCCCCATTGTTCTACAAGATATTTGAATCGGGCGTGGCTACGGTCGAAACGATCACCGTTGTCTCGTTGAATGCCAATTATACCATCGATCACCGGGAAGAGCTGATCTCGAGTGATGTGGGTAAGCGGCTGAGCGAGTAGGGCTTTGGTAGTGTCGTCGGCATGAGCCCGTCCCAATCCCCCCCCTACGAATATTTTGATCTTTTGGTGATCCGTTTTTGACAAAACCAGGGCCAGGTCGCAGGACAGTACGTCGATGCAATTATCATCTTCCGAGGTTAATCCAATTTTAAATTTCCGAGGAAGATAAGCATCACCATAAATTGTCTCCGTTTCATTTTCAGATCCAGTCTCTAGCTTCTCACCGTCGAGCCAGATTTCATAGTATGCCTTTGATGCTGGCTTGTAACGCCTCGAGATTGCTTCTGCCAACTCGCTAAGACCGATATTCTCTATTTCAGGGTGAGGAGAGGGGCACGCGGTGACGTTTCTAACCACATCACCGCAACCTGCATAGGTCGTTATGAGAATTTTGTTCACTTCTTTAATTGATTGCTTTACATTTTTCTTTGTCACAAAGTGAAACTGGATTCCCTGCCGTGTAGTTACGCGCAAAGAGCCGTTGCCCACCAGGTCAGACAGTGAGTCGATAAGAAGATACTGTTGCGCAGTAAGGCGACCGCCTGGTAACGCTAACCTTATCATGCATATATGTTCGAGGTCCTGTCCAGCTTTTTTACGCTCTGCACGAACGTCACGGTTATCCTGGTTATAGATTCCATGGAATTTCAGCACTTGTTCAGTATCTGAACTGAAACTAGTGAGATCATTATCCAGTTCCTCTGCAATCGTGCCACGTAGCCGATTTGAACTGATCTTAATTTCTTCTATTTTTGAAAGTGTTTTTGATTGTTGTTCTGACATTCAATCTCCTTAACTATTGAAAAGGGACTCTGGCGAGTATAAGTTCACCGAATCGGATGCACTATTTCGCATAAGCTTCTCTGAGGACTTCAGCCACCTCTGGTCTTGAAAACTGTGGGGGAAGATTTGCCCCGGTTGACAACAGTTCTCTTACTTTGGTTCCCGAGAGCGCAATATGAAAATCCGGTGCATGAGGACAGGTTCTCTTGGAGGCAACTTGTTCGCAGCGCGAGCAGTAAAAGCTGTGTTCAAACTTAAGTATTTCAATACCAAGTTTGGATTTGTCAATAGTTTCAAAAATCTCTTGGGCTGCATACGTGCCGTAGTAGTTTCCTACCCCGGCGTGATCTCTGCCTACGATGAAATGGGTACAACCATAATTCTTGCGGGAGATCGCGTGTAATATTGCTTCCTTTGGACCGGCGTAGCGCATAGCAGCCGGGTATATCCCCAAGAATACTCGGTCTTTTGGATAATATTTTTCCAGTAGGACTTTATATGCTTCCATCCGGGCTGGGACTGGAACATCATCACCCTTTGTCTGGCCCACCAGGGGATTAAGAAATAAGCCGTCTACTAATTCGAGCGCTACCTTGTGTAGATATTCATGAGCCCGGTGAACTGGATTGCGGGTTTGAAATGCAGCTATGGTGCGCCATTGACGCTCGGTGAAAATCTCTCTGGTTTGAGCAGGGGTGGTGTGCTCAATTCCCTGGTAGCCCCGGAGGTCCTGATGGACTGTCAATTCTCCGGTCACTCCAATTTCGCCCCCAGCATATAGTGCTTTTACTCCAGGATGCTCAAGCGAACTAGTCTGGTATATTTTTGCTGATTCGAGCTCTAAATTGAGGTGAAATTGCTCTTCAATTTGGAGCGTTGCAACGTGAACACCATTTTCAGCAATCAGCGCTAAAGCGTGTGTGTTGGGACTGATTTGTCCTACGTGCACCTGGAAAACAATGGGGATTGACCACAATGTTCCGTTTGCCAGTGACGTGCTCTCGATTACAGACAGGTAGTCGTCGTTACCCATAAATGTGCAAAGTGGTGAATAGGCTCCGATCGATATCATTTCCAGATCTGCAAATTGGCGGGGAGTCAGCCTGTATGGGACAATGTTCTTTGACGAAATCACAGGAGCTGGTCTGAGCTTTACCAGCTCGCCTCCGTGCGGAAGGGGCAGATTACTAGATGACATGTATTTGGTTCCTTCTCTGAGATTATTTTCATTGTGAGTAAAATTATTAATAGTTATCTGGTAATTCCAATGGTTCCCCACATGCCGCACTCTGTCCGTCCCTGTCCAGCGAAACGACCGGAACGTGGATCTTCGCCATTTCTTACCGCTTTCGTGCATGGCCAGCAACCCATTGATAAGAAGCCGTTTTCGTAAAGCGGATGCTTATCTATACTGTGTTCTACTGAATAAACTTCAAGGTCTTTACGGGTCATCTCGATGAGGGGATTTATCCTTGCCGGATCTCCGTCTTCGACCAGGACCAGCGAGCTGCGAGTCTGTGAACTCTCTCTGGTCCGTGCGTTCAGAAGAGCAGTTGGCCTGGTCCGTGCAAGGTATCTGTCAAGAGGTGAAACTTTATTGATTTGACAGCACCGAACTGGATCAGTTTCAAACAGATAACCTGTTTCAGTTTCTGGCTCCAGGGTTATAAAGTTAGGCTCAGGGTACTTTCTCTGTAGGTTGGCCCATAACTCTAAAGTCTCCGGAAAATGGAATGAAGTATTTACAAAAACCACATCGCCTTTATAGCCAGCACTGACCGCGATGTCGAGAAGCACAAGCCCGGATAGATTGAGACCGGTAGTCATTACCAGATCATGATAAGTAGATATCGCCCACTCAACTGTCTGATATGGTGAGGTTGAACTAGGCAGACTCAATTACCCCCTCCTTGACCAACAGTGTCAGTACTTCTTCAACTGACTGTTGGAGAGATTTCTCTGCGGTATTGATCCTCAGTTCAGGAAATTCAGGATGTTCATATGGATCGTCTATTCCAGTGAATCCTTTGATCTCCCCTGCTCTTGCCTTTTTATACAGACCTTTAGTGTCCCGCTTTTCAACGGTTTCAAGCGAAGCGTCGATGAAGATTTCTAAACCTCGCTGTAGTCCTGCAAGAGCCTTACTGCGAGCTTCCCTGTATGGGCTTATCGCAGAGACTAAAACCACAATATTGTTTCGAGACAGAAGATTTGCTATCCATCCAATTCGCTGGACCTGTAAATCCCGGTCCTGTCTTGAAAAACCAAGGTCAGATGAGAGTGAGCTTCTAATCTCGTCGCCATCGAGCAATTCGGCTCTCACCCCCTTGCGTTGAAGTCGATGGATAACTTCGCTAGCTATAGTGGTTTTTCCTGCGCCAGATAGTCCTGTAAACCAGAGCACTGGGGCTGATTGGGCCATAATAATTTTCCTCCAATTGAGTCACTAATTAGCTGGATATTTCACAAATCACGATCAACTCGCACTAACCCCCAGCTGCCTAGGTTGAATCGAGATTTGACTGCTAAGAGTTAATTGGTTGCAGCGGAACTTCCTCTTGAGCTAATTTCCATTCTGCTTTCTTGTCGAGCCTTGGACCGAACTGATTTCTCAAGCCCGAGCCAATCGAAATCAAATCCGGAGATGCCGAGATTTCTCAAACCAGCCCGGGTTTCGATGAAGGCATCGTATACTTCTTTGTCCTTATCGGTGAATGAGTCCCTGATCCGATCTGCGTAGCGAGATGCAAATGCCGGAGAGGCGCCGTTGGTAGATACAGCTATTTCAATTGACTCATGTAGTTTTCTGGTAGCAAGATGATAGAAATTACAACTAGATTTTACGTCCAAAGTGTTTAGAAGAAATCTCATTCTTCGTTGGCTGCCATGCAGCCGCTTATTAATGCGAGGATTGCCATCTGTAGCGACTACTAAAAACGCCTTACGAAGCTCGTGTCTGCGTGGAATTCGACCACGTTGAACTATTCCAGAATTGAGTAGAGTTTGTAACTCGATTGAGGGCGATCCGTAAAGGGTGACCTTGGCACCTTCGCTTGTGAATTGATTCGCCCTCTTGATGGCTTCGATGCTATCTCCGACGATAAAAACCGCCTTATTTTTTAGTTGAAGTGAAATTATCATCGCTGATTCCCAAATTGGGCAGGTATAAAGATTGCAGTGGATAAGGACATAAAAGAAGGTCCCATCGGTAATCCGATGATTAAGTAACTTGAATTGAACGTAATCTCAGACATTGTACGACCCCCTTTTGATTTGGTATTTATCTACTCTACCATAAGATTTTGAATTCCTGACTAATCTGATCGGATTTATCGTTAATTCGTTTATTGAACCGGTTTAAGTCAATAAAAAAGGGCACCCCGTCTGGGGTGCCCTTTTGACCGGCACATTATCAGAAGGAACTATGTTCCTAGTGAATCCTAACCATTTACATAGGTAGAGATTGTGGAGGCCTGAGATATGGCGGTCTGAATTTCCGATGTCACAGTGGCGCCACTGGTGTAGCTAAGCGGCTCCCCTTCCTTATTGGCAGCGGCAATAGTGCTCGGGTCAGCCAGAGCCTTTTTGAAGGCTTCACGCAAAACGGCGAGTCGTGCACTCGGAATTCCAGCAGGACCTGCAAAGTCAAATGTCACGTTACTCAGTGCCAAGGCCTCTTTGACTGCAGCAGATTGAGCAGAGGTTAGCGTGGTAAGCTTAAGAGCTTGACTTAGCGTGATCGCGGAACCTACCGCTTTTTTAAGCGTAGGTAGTGTCGGCTCAAACGTGGTTAGAAGTGCCTTGGCCTGTCCGCCATCCAGCATGGACCGGAATGGTGGCAGATTTTCAAAGGCGAACTGTCCATCTCCAGCCAGGAACCCTTGTTTGAGGGCACTTACCGACGTAAACCCTGTGATGAAGGTGTGCGGTATATTAAATGCCCCAAGGACCACCCTGTTCATCATGTCTCCAGTACCATTTCGTACGTCGACAACCTTGATAGGAGTCTTTACGCTCAGGAGTTGCTTAAATGAACTAAATCCAGAATTGGGTTGAGTTATGAACACGCTGGGTGAAGATCCCGGCTGACCAATGTAGCTCAGTTTGGCCAGGTTGAAGTTTTGACCGGTTTTCTTTTCGATAAGGCTGGCCTCGTCGCCACCGAAATTGACAACTCCGAGTGTAAGCCCGTTGGGTGATGCTGCCGCCATTTGGTTGGTGCCGACCACGGTACCACCACCGTTTACATTTTCAACATTTACTGTGGCCCCTAGATACTTTCCAAGTGCCGGCGCAACAATACGAGCATAGAGATCAAAGTCACCGCCAGGATTGTCTGGAGCGATAAGTGTTATGGTCTTGCCCTTGAAATATGCCGCCGCAGCAGCTGTAGCTGATGTAGTGGCAGTTGACCCGGAACTTGTGCTGGATGTACTTGATGAAGTTGTACTTCCTGATCCACATGCAGCCAATAGCATTCCAGCTGCTGCTACTCCAATCCCCATTACAGAGACCCTTTTACGGAGCTTGATTTTACTGAGATTAATTGTTTTCATTTTCTCCTACCGATTTCTTTTCAAAGTTTACGTAAATTACAAGTTTCTAACGAATTTCGCTGATCCCCACAACACCCCCCCTATTGATGGCCAAAGGCCATATCTGGGCAACCCAGGGCTGCCTCACTTATATCATCCCATGAAAGGTAAGGTGGAATAACTGCACGAAGCCATATGAAATTATTCCAGTAGCGAGTGCCGCACTTATTGTAAAGATGATACGCCTTCGAACACTGGTGAATTCCTTGATTACCAAAGAATAGATAATGGTAATCAATGGAATCCCAATTTCGAATCCTAATATGAATGCCGCAATTGCGAAACCTACGAACCATCCGATGGCAGCGAGTTCACGCATATTGCGTTTTCTGCGATCCACTTTCGACTTAGGCTCACTTTCCTCCTCGGCTCTTGTCATCACGGCTACCTGCGCCTCGCCCTGAGTATCCGGGGCAGGTGTCGTGTCAATATGGTGAAGGTGGGAAAGCTCTGCTTCCGCTGAGTCGTAGTCGAGATTGCGGATTTTCAACCAGGTTCGAAAATCACCAATCAATCTGTAACCAGATGCAAGGATGGCAAGCGCTGCCACAATTACCGGAATCTCGCCAGCCTGAGTTGGATAACCAGTACCGACTATCAAATACACGATAGAAAATACCAGCATGGATGCGTCGAATATCCATTCCATCAACGGGTGCTTGAGTTCTTGGGCTACTCGCTCAGCCCTTGTCTTACTCCAGCGCCTTCCTGCCGAAATTATTAGGTAAATTGCAATTGCTAAAAAGACATCTGCAAGTGGACTTTTATAGAGGAAATCCCATCCATAAAGGGAAAAGGTCAAATGAACGTTATCGTCAAAGGTACCACCAAGTACCAATCCGATAGAAGCAGCAGCTACGGAGTACCCAAGGTCCCTAAAGATCACTCCAATTATTCCAAACAAAACCAGAAGGTACACACCGGTCAATGTAGTTGCGGAAGCAAAGCTGCCAAGGACGGAAAGCGCAATGATGAAAGGAAAAATAAATGGACCCTTTACCTTGGTTATTTTTGAAAGCTGAGGAGCAAGAAACAGACCCAATAAGCAAGACAGAAATCCGGCAATCGCCATCACCCACATCATTGAATATGACAAGCTGGGAGTAGTATTCAGAAGCGTCGGACCAGGTTCCAAACCAAGTATTGTTAGGGCTGCCAAAAAGATCACCATACCCAGTCCTGACGGAAGTCCGAGGGCAACTGCTGGAATAATCGATCCGACCTCTTTTGACAGAGAGGAGCCTTCCGCAGAAATTAATCCTGCAGTGACTCCGGTACCAAATTTCTTGCCGTCCTTTGAAACCCTCTGCCCAACTCCGTATGAGATAAAGTTCGCGGTAAATCCACCTATTCCAGGGACTAACCCTAAAAAGACCGCAATAATTGAGGACCTTAGAACGTGATACCAATTCTTGAAAGTCTCAGCTATTCCCATTCGGACTTGGGCGTGAAAGCCCTCGCCAAGCTGAGCAGAATCGAAGCTGGCTACGGATCTTCCACTTCCAAACATTTTTATCATCTGAGTGATTGCAAAGACTCCAAGAGCAAATGGTACGATTCCAATTCCGCTGTACAGGGTGGGCAATCCCATGGTGAATCGTTCCACTCCGGTTACCGGATCGCTTCCAACAAAGGAAAGCATCAGGCCCAGCAGACCAGAAATAAATACCTTGGTAAGCGGAATCGACCCGGTCTGAGCTATCAGTACAATGGCCAGGATGATGATTGCCATGTATTCCGGTGGATGGAATATTTTATTTAGCGGTCCTGCGAACTGTATGAAGATGACAAAAAATACACATGCAACCCAGCCGCCAAGCCAGGTAGAGGTGGCCGATATTGCTAACGCCTTTCCGGCCTCTCCCCTTTTGGCCATCGGATACCCGTCTAATGTGGTGGGGTATGACTCTGGTGCTCCGGGAGAATTCAAGACAATTGCAGTAATTGAAGCAGCGAAATATACTCCCGCTTGCGTGGCCAGCATCATTGAGATGGCGTCCAACACTGACATATGTCGTACGAACGGTAACATCAGACTAAGAACAAGTACTACCCCGAGCCCAGGGAGCATTCCCATGAACATCCCGATTACCATTCCAAAAAGCAGCAACAGGAAGGTTGACGCTGTTGCCAGGTTGGTAAGTCCGGAAACCAGATGACTTATCATACGCTTGTTTTCCCTACAACTTTCTGCAAGAGGTTTTGATTAGATGCGGCGGTTCGGACACGACTTTTGTAGCTTTGCTGGCCGATAACCAGGTTCAAATAAAGCTTCAGCAGCCTTTCTGGTAGTTGGCTTACATCTTTTAAGAGGTCAACTTGGACATTTTTGAACTGTGATATGTACTGTTCTCCTTGCGCATCTATGGTAAGAACATATGGGTCTATTGCCATTTCCATTATTTCCTTGAAAGCCATATCACTGTCAGCGATCGCATATGACTGAGATTCAGTCTCTCCATATGAGGTTCCGTAGTCGGTATCGTAGGGGCGTCCGTCTGTAAGTACCAATAGAAGTTTTGTTTCTGCTTGGATTTTACCTAAGACTTTTCCACAATGTCTGACTGCTGTTCCTAATCTTGTCGCATGTACCGGTTTTAGTGCCGCAGCTCTTGAAACTACAACTCCGGACATTGACTGATTGAAGGGTTTGATCTCGCTGAGCATCACATGTTCACGCCCAGTGCCCGAAAAGGCCCAGATGCTAAATGCATCTCCAACTCCCTCCAGCGCATTGCTGCATAGCAGTGAACTTATGATTTCTAAATCGAGTATTCTCGGTGGTCTCTCCTTAACTTGCTGACTGGGAAGACCCGAAAGGTCAAGGAGAATTGGCTCCGCATTTTCAACTCTTTCAGCAGTTGATGCGCTTATATCAATCAGTATTAATATTGCGACGTCACGTTTTTTCCGAACTAGATCTATATAAATGTTCTCTGATGGTTCCATCCCGCTGCGGAGATCAATCATCGCATCAACAGCTGCATCATAATCAAGGTCAGGTCCTCCGGAGCGCCGTCGCTGAGCAGTGAACGCATTTGAGTTTGGAATTTCCATCACCCGCTTGAGCCGGTTGAGTTCCTTGGCATATCTGACCTGTAGTGATACCTTTTCACCATCGGTAGCTGCAAAAGGTTTCTCTTCTATCACCCTGCACCAGTTTTTTCTGTATCGTTGTTGATACACGTCCCACTCTGGATAAAGGTAGGAATTGCCTCCCTTATGGTGAAGCTCTCCTTCTTCGTGATGGTGGAGTTCTCTGGCGAGATCGTGGTGTTCGTGTGGGAGGGGTTCTGGCGGCCCATCCATCTTTGGCCTACTACCGAGATCAGGTTCTGAGTCTGAAAAATTGGACAATTTGGAGAGACGGTAGAGCGCTTGATGATCTGGACCAGCTGCTGCCGGTGCGCTTGCTAACAGTGCCTCAATTGAACCGCGATATGCGACTTGAGGAATGGTAACGTCTAAAATATCATCGCCTTCAATACGCGCCCTGGCAGACTCCGGCCAAGGGTTGGGCCATAAATTCTTTACTCGTCGGGGATTGGCAGTGATGTCAGCCAAATTGTCAAATCCGGTGAGTTTTCCCAGGCTTGGAAGCGCATTAATGCAGCTATAGATTCTGACGGTCGCCTCAAGCACCGATTGTTGGCTGATATCAAAAAAGCTGATGGTATCGATAATCGCATATATCTCCGATCCAGCTTCAACAATAGGATACGGCAACGATGAATACCTGTGGCCCAGGCTAGCCTGAAGAAGCAGTTCCATTGCGGCAGCTTTCGGCACCATACCCGTCAACACCGGCCGGTCAGATAACGACGCTTTAATGACCTTGCCCAGTTTGCCGGTCAATCCTGGGTAATAATGTGGCAGGTTTAGATCGATTTTCATATCGTCCAGACACTGATAAATAAACTGTGCTAAATGCTTGTCGGCAAAACACCGAAAAAATAGTTCCAGAGGAGACTCGGCGAATCCATTCACCTCATCATCAAGTTTTGCGAGTTTTTCGCTGTCTACTATCGGTAAAACATCTACTTTAAAGGTTGATGTCGTTATTCGTTGGGCTCTGTGAGCTAGCGCGATTTGGAAAAAAATCGGCTTGGCTAACTTCTCTACGCACCTAGGTAAACGAAGAGTTGTCGGAGTGTCCGGAAATGGAAACTTCGTCTCTGGCTCGAACTCCTCTATGGTTATATTGGCTCCAGTGAGAGCTTTGAAATACATCTCATAAGCTTCGAGTCTGAGTTCAGTGCAATCGAATATGGTACTTGCCATTTGGATCCGCAATTATAACCTAGTATCAGTGTCTTCGAAGTAAGTCGTGATTACTTCGCTGATCGCCTGGCGAGTAACGTAATCGTCGGTAACTACATCAGCTACCGCAGCCATACAGGCACGGTACCTGGGAATGCCGCGCTGTATTAGACGCGCCGCATAAATCAGTAGTCTAGTGCTGGGACCTTCCACAAGATAATCCTGATTTAAATTACGAAGTCTTACTGCCAGAGAACTCAATCGTTCAGCATCTTCTTGTGAAGCGCCACCTTCTTTGACAAGTAT
The DNA here is from genome assembly GCA_021803345.1 of Actinomycetes bacterium. Classification (GTDB taxonomy): domain Bacteria; phylum Actinomycetota; class Acidimicrobiia; order Acidimicrobiales; family Acidimicrobiaceae; genus SCQM01. Next base: position 27,127 of record JAJZLS010000073.1, on the reverse strand, counting down.
TTCGCGCTCGACCTCCTGGGGTGGGTAGGAAAAATCAATAGCTATAAACCGTTGACGGGTGGAGTGCTTCAAATCTTTGATACTGGTTTGATAGCCGGGGTTATATGAAATAGCCAATAAAAAAGACGGATGGGCTTCAATTACAGTATCTAATTTTGCAATTGGAAGCATTCGCCTATGATCAGTCAGAGAATGGACGACTACCATCACATCTTTACGGGCCTCCACCACTTCATCCAAATAGCAAATCCCGCCATTTCGGACTGAGTTGGTTAGCGGTCCGTCCACCCATCTTGTCCCATTGGATTCAAGGATAAATCTTCCTAACAGATCGGACGCGGTAAGGTCCTCCTGGCAGCTAACAGTACTCAAGGGAATATTTTCCCCGCCTGTCGCAGACAGCCTGTATGCCATATACTCAAGGAACCGGGTTTTCCCGGTTCCTGTAGGCCCTTTGAGCAGTACTGGAGTTCTGTCGGAATAAGCGGCCTCAAACAGTGATATTTCATCTCCAGTGGCTACATAAAAAGGCTCGGCTCCATTAACCTGTTTTGGCGAAGCGGTGACCAGGTTTTGGGTCACCTTAGCTCCCTATTCACTGCAAACTCACCCTCTTGGTCTCTTTTAATCCAGGAGATTGGGTCACTGGCGTAATCTTTCATATAGTCGCCGGGGTAGTTGATTCCAGGCACTGCTGGTATCCAGTCATATTCAAGAAGTTTTATATCCCCAAGGGTCAAGGCCAAGCGAACCACATCTGGTTCGTCAAGGATCTTTAATCGGCCTTTCTCAATGAGGGTATACCATTCGCCGGTGCTCCTCTTTTTGATTTTGTAGGTGGCAAAAACATTGTGGACATGAGGAAAGTGCATGGTTGGGAGACGGTTTTCCTTAGCGTAGCTCAAGAAGGTTTGATCCCAGTGCTCAGCTCCGAAGCCAAAGTGAATCACTCCGGCCTGTGCCCTTTCCGGTAGGTTGGTCCAAGAGTCGTTATAATTCCAGAGAGTTTCTATTTGGCGGTAGCTCTTGGGATTCGTCCCAATTGAAGCATCATTAAAGTAATGCCATCCGGGATATGGAAACCCCGGGTAGTGGTAATCCTTATATTTTTCTACCACCTCACGCCATAGCTCCCCATATCGCCCTCCTCCAACTATTTTGGCGATCTGACCTCGCTCTATGTGGACTTCAATGTGAGGAAAATATCCGGTGTGGTTACTAACTCCAGCCACTACACCATTGAGAGTCTGATACAACGAGTCAGCCTGCTTGACAAAGGTTTCTACAGGGTGGCCAAAGCGAATTCCCTGGATAGTTGATCCAATGATGTGTCCAGACTGGAAAGCTCCCTGTTGCCAGAGGTCAGCTTGCTCAGCGGTCACCTTCCATCCGATATCAGTACCTTCAGGACTGGTAATGCGAATTTCTTCTGCATCTTTGAATGATTCAACAACCTTGAGGTCGATTGTTCTCCAGAGCTCGTCCGGATAGCTATTGGCTCTGGAAATAAAGTCTTCATAGGTTGCGTACATCCAGTTATTTTTAACCCGTTGCCCGGCTGCACGCTTCCAGTGGCGTCGTCCAGCCTCTCCGGCCAACACAGCAGTGTAACCAGGGCGGTCTTGAAGGTAATTTTTAAGAGTTGCAGCAGCAACATTGAATTCGACTCCGCTTTCAACCATTGGAGGAAGTCGATCGGTGATTTCACGCCATCCTTCGGCGGCACTGTAAGTTTTGACCTCCATACCCAGGTCAGTGACGTCAATTCGGTCGACGCTGGATGCGCCTTCTTCCAGTAGCGCTCTGCTCACTGCCTGGTAAACCACCTCATTCTGGTGAGGATATGTGATTACCAGAATTTTGTCTCCGGGTTCAGTTAGACCAAGAGCGGCCCGACCATACCTCCGTCTAGCTACCGATCTAGCAAGTGGCATCAACTCTTCGACATCCGTCGACCTTTCCTGACGCAGATAGACAGGGTGCCTGGGAGCCGGATATTCAAACCCATCTAAACCAGGCGGAGTTCCAGGTGCGTACGCTTGCAGAGACTGTGGATTTTCAATGGTCATGAGTAATTGTCACCTAACTAATAAGGCTTGTGTGGCTCTTTCGGAGTAGTGAAGGAGCCAGAGCAAGGCACTCTCTGATTGTAGATTTGAAGCTGTGGTTATAAATACGGAGAGTCGATATCATCTGCGACTTTACATCTCCCGTTGTATTCCTGAAAAAATATTGTCTGACTTACCACCATTTGGTGTTTCCATATTGTGTTAAAGACGCAAGCAGAGTTGATACATCGGACCATTATACCTACAGTCAAATCGTGGTCAAATTCAAGTTGTGAAAATTGTCATATTTCTTACTGAATACTTAGCCCCGCCTTTATTGGAGGCTGCTTTAATTTCGAGACATTGACAGCGTTAGCGACCATGGGCGGTAAATGAGCTATAACAAGGGTGTTGCACGGCTCAGGTACTATTCCGGAAAAAGCTGCAGGAAATACTTATGCTGAACAATTCCGTGGAAATCGAGATAGCTCAGATTGTTCAGTCCGAGCTACATAAAATGAAAAATCCTACTTTAACTTCCCTGTCTGGGAAAACTTCAGCGAGCAGTAAGTACATGGACTACAGCAGTTTTTCCTGACACTGCTGCTTTGAGCCCTTGCTTGACCGCATCTTTCAACTTGGAGGGATCGTCAATTGGACCGATTGACCAGCATCCGTAAGATCTTGCCAATTCGGATATATTTATCGCGGGATCAGAAATTCTCATACCTATCCAAGAATTGTCGACTGGTCTGCCTCTTCGCTTTGCAACCCGCGCCTGATGGGGCTCATCATTATAAAACGAATTGTTGTCATTTACCACCATCAGCATTGGTATCCGGTAATGTGTGGCGGTCCAAAGGGCGGATGACGCCATTAGAAAATCGCCATCCCCAATTATGCCAACTCCGAGCTTGCCTTGTTCCTGTGCGGCTAACGCGCCTCCGACCATTGCTCCAGGACCATATCCAACACCTCCTCCGCCTGAATGTCCGAGAAACTGTCCACTTCCGGTGAAGTTCCATATACCTTCTGGCCAGGTTCTGGTATTGCGCAAAAGGAGTAACCAATCTATGTCTTTGACAGCATTCCAGAGCTCAGAAACCAGCCGTACCTGTGAAATTGGAGCATCGTCAAGATGACGTTTCTGATCAGCGTCTCTTTCTTTACGAAACTCGTTCACCTTTGCCCGAATAAAGTTCGTTCGCAACTGTACAGAATCGCTATCTAGAGATTTTGCAAGTTCCTTTGTAATTGCCCTGATACCAAGAAGCGGGTCGCAGATGAGATGAATGTCCCGAGGCGACAGAAGCGAAGAATTATTGCTCCAGGACTTAGCATCTATATCGCCAAACGAGAGGTCGATAATAAATTTACCGGCCGCTGATGTTGAACCCTTTCGTTCCAGCAACGATGGAAGATCGCTTACGTCTATCGATAGGATTACATCAGCTTGATCGATCATTGAGTCAAGGCCATTGCAGTTTAAATGGTGAGCAGTTGGGAACGATACCGAATTTCTCTCGTCGATGTAGGCTGCACCTAATTTTTCAACAAGAGACTCAAGAGCTTCGCTAATACTGGGAATCCGAGAAATCCTTCCTCCGATCACCAAGGGATTTTGAGTACTGCAAAGTACTTCCGCTATTTTTGCAATTACAACAGGATCTGGTGTAATTGTAGGTAGAGATGGGTATCTGGTTGGATCGATGTCCAGTTCAGCTTGTTCGTCAACTTCTTCCTCCTGGAGCGCACAATCGAGAGAAACATATGTAGGGCCATAGGGCCAGGAATGTGCAATCTGGTGGGCCTTCATTACGCTCGGTACAAATGCTGATGAGGGGCTAGGTTCATCATCCCATTTGACAAACTCCCGTATAAGTTGAGCTTGACTATCCGCAGAATGAATCCAGTCAATGGGTCTTCGCTTATAACGATCCCGTGGGCCACTTCCTCCGAGAATCAAGAGTGCTGTGCGGTCAACAAAGGTATCGTAGACAGCCATTGAAGCATGCATAAGTCCAACCAGGTCGTGAATTGCCACCGCTATTGGCGTCGTAGATGCCTTTGCATAACCATGAGCAAGGGATACGGCTACCTCCTCATGGAGACAAAGCAGGAGCTTTGGATCTTTATTTCCGTGATGGTTGACGATTGAATCATGCAGTCCCCGGAAGCTTGACCCAGGATTTATAGCAATGAATTTATAACCCAATTTACCGAGCAGGTCAACTACCGCGTCAGAACCGAATTCCGGCAGACCTAAATCCACCGGAATTTCGACAGGAACTTCAACACTATTTAAATCGGTGCCAAAGTCATCTTTGGAGTTATCTGCCATGTTCCCCCCGGAATTCTTAACTTTAGAATGATTTTATTGCCCTGAAAATGTCTTCTTTGGTCAACAACTGCGGATTTGAAGCCAACTCTATATTTGAAGCCAACACTTTAAGGGGTAGGCGACGGAGCTGTCTCCCATCCCATCCGTTGCACTGCTCAGCTATAGATCGATGCAGCGATTCGTCCTCTGCTAAATCAGTTAATTCTGACCATATCTGGGAAAGTTCGAATAATGAAAGTCTTACAATCTCAGCAGCTGCTTCAGTAGTTGGAATCGCAACCGATATCACGAGGTCCGCTCTAGAAGTGAATGCTTCGTCTATAGCTTGCGGGAAGTTGGTGGTGGTGACAACTAATACATTCGGACAACGCTTCATAAGTCGGTCCATTCCCTCCAACACCGCGTCACTGGCGCGATGAACATCAATCGGGTTAGCTTCGAATGAAGCCGAGGACCTGCGAACAGCAAAACTTTCCACCTCATCAATCACCACAACTACATGAGGGTAACGCAATGAAAGCTCCGGCAGCGAGTTGTCAAGCAGTCGGGCTACATTTCTCTGACTTTCTCCGAGCATCTCACTTGGAAGTGAGTGCGGATTTACCTCCACCAGTGCTGTATCACCTTTTTCAGCTAAAAGAGTGGAGACTTTCTCAGCCAGACCTGTGGCAAGTGTGGTCTTTCCCGTGCCTGGTGGGCCGGCCAATATCACCAATCTTTGCATACTCCCAGGAAGCTTACTGAGCTCTTTTTGATGAGCCAGAGTCAGAACGGCATGTGAAAGCAGCTGATTTTTTACACTTTCATCGACAATTATTGTGTCCCAGTTACGGGTACCACCTTCGTCAGGAAGTACCCGTAATCCAGAAACACCATAAATTGGTGTTGAATGATGATGGTCTATGGCCAAGAGGGCCGCCTTACTTCTGGCCAACGAATTGTACTGAGATCTCCAGCCTGGGCATTTCGGATCTCGTCTGGTGGCTCTTCGAAAAGTACCAGCGGGTCACAGAGAGCCCTCATGGTTTCAAGTACAGTGTCGAACATGTGAATTCTTACCACTCGGGCGCTGTTCTCCGGGTCGTCATTGAAGTGTTGGTGCCAAAGGAAATGATCTACGATTATGAGATCGCCCTTTTCCCATTCATGATCCTCGCCATTGTCCGGCTCAGTACCTAAAAATGAGTGGCCTTTCCCGTCAACTACATACAACCAGGCTTCCCCCGGGTGGCGGTGCATTGATTGCCTTCTACCTGGTGCGATTTCGAACATCGCCATAGTAATGCCGGATGCCTGATATCCAGTGGCTCGATCAAGCAAGAACGTGGTACGGGTACCTCGTGGGGTCTGAAGGAATTCCAGTTCTTCCCAGGGCGTGTGCAGGCGGCCGGTTCTTCGGGCTTGCTGCTCGCCAGCTAGGCGACGTATTCTTCTGGCATAAGCGTCATTTCCGGATACTGCTTCGGTAAAGTTTGGACGACCCGGCAGTTTGGAAACATCTGCATCTCCCTCGTCCTCTAATATGGCGAAGCCGAGAATTTCCATGAACGGTTCACTGGAGAATGACATATAACGAGCTTGTTCTTTACCTTCATTACCGTGACGATGCCACGCCCATGCCGGAAGATGAAGGCTGTCACCAGGACCCCAGTTGATCCGCTGACCATCGATCTCGGTCCAACCGAATCCTCCAACGCAATACATCATTGCATCCCATGAATGGCGATGAATTCCACTCGTGATTCCGGGACTGATTTCATGTACCGCTGCATCCATTGTTCGTGTCGGCTTATCAACATCGGGACCTATGTATCCACCGGATATCAGACCTCTGGATGTCTCTTTCATCTCAACGTCTTCGACGCGAATCACGGTTCGATGATTGTTTCGCCAATCCTCGATAAATTTTGCTCGTCGTGTTTTTTGAACTTCGTAATGACTCGTCGAAGTTCTAGTAACATTTGTCATTCACTGGCTCCCATTTCTGTTTTCATCACAATTAGCCAATATAAATCCACCACGACAAGAAAGCTCAAATTGAAGGAAAATTTTAAGGCTTCCTTATCGGCGGGTTTTATCTTAGCTTAAAAGCAAGCGCTGGATTATTTTTCTTATTGTTATACCCAATCGCTTGGCTGTCAAATCTGGAAGCAGTTATTGTATATCGGCCTAAACCGATGACCGCCAGCCCACAAAGGAAGGCTAAATAGCAAAGTTCCTCGATAAATGATATACATAGATGTAATAAAAGTCATAGTTGTTTGCCATGATGACAATGGTTAAGGGTTTCGGGGGGGCAATGGTTGATTCAGACAGCGAAAGTGTAAGTAGACAGCCCAAAACACTGATGTTTCATCCAGTCAATACTGTCAGAGTTTCGTCAATTATTGTAGATCGAATCAAGGTGCTTATCCGTGAAGGCGTTCTAAAACCCCATGACAAACTTCCAAGTGAGCGTGAGCTGTGCCAGTCATTTGGAATAGGACGCGCGACAGTGCGGGATGCACTTCGGATTCTTGAAACTATGGGACTAATTGAAATACGGGTTGGATCAAGAGGAGGAGCTTTTGTAACAGCTCCTAGTAGCGTTAGTATCGCTAACAGTCTCAATGATATGATTGCCACAGCAACTCTTTCTGCAGCAGAAGTTCGTGAAGCACGACTTTCGTTCGAAGTCGGCTTGATCGATCTCATTTGCGAGAGAATTACATCAGACGATCTGAGCGTACTCGATAAGGTCTGTTCTGATTCCCTGATTGCTCTCGAAAAAGGGTGTTATTCATTATCCTTATCACTTCAGTTTCACCGGGCATTGGCTCACTGCGCCCACAATCGTGCACTCGACATGATCGTAGATACTTTTCAGGTTACTTTGGAACTATTTGATAAACCGTTGAGTGAAGACGAACCCGATCGTGGCCACCCTGGAGTTCAAGAGCATATTGAACTTGTGGAAGCGATCAGAAGTAACAATCCAATTTTAGCAAAGTCTCTGCTTGAACTGCACCGCAGCCGGACGCCGTTCCGATTCCAGATGATTGCCTAATTAGCAGGCAATCATCTGGGCAGACGTTTCTTTAGGCAAGGCACTCCCTGAGGGCGCGAAGGGTAAATACTTCGCTCATCTCACGTTTATAGTCAGCCGAGCCTCTCTCGTCATCGTGTGGATCTACGGCCTGCTTGACCAGGTTTGCCGCCTCACGAAGCGATTCAGGGTTGGCATTGCCCTCGATTACTTTTTGGGCAGAATCGGTAGCTAAAATAGGAGTTTGGCCTACTCCGCACAGCACGATTCGTACATCTTTAATCGCCTTGTTGTTGCTGTCGTAGGTAACAGATGCCGCCACACCAACCGTTGGATAGTCGCCCTCGCTTGTCGGCGTGTAGCGAAGGTATGCAGAACGCCGATTTGCCACGACAGGGATCTTCACCTCAGTTATCAGTTCGCTTTCAGCCAAAACTGTCTCTAAGAAACCCTCATAAAATTCAGCTAAGGGTACCTCTCGGCTGCCGCCTGAACTTTTGGTTGCAACAACTGCGTCAAGCGCAATTAGAGCCGGTGGAACATCCTGGCGCGGATCAGCATGAGCCAGTGCTCCGCCAATTGTAGCCATAGCCCTGACCCTGGCATTTCCAATCACGCCAGCAGCGGTGGTCAGGGCAGGGACTAATTGAGAAAGTTCATTTGACTGAGATATCTTTGACATTGATACCATAGATCCGATCCGGATCTCGTTCTTAGAGATTGAGATTCCGCTCAAATCTCTCAGCGCTCCCAACCAGACAACCCTTGACGGTTCAATCAACCTGGTCTTGTACAGCAGGGCCGTCGAGGTGCCGCCTCCGAGAAATATTGCGTCCTCATAAGAAATTGCCTGTAAGGCTTCGTCGATGGAGGTAGGAGCTAAAAATTCTGTTTTAGTTGATGGCAAGGTAATCCTCCACGGCATTCAAGATGGTCTGGTAGCCGGTGCATCTGCAAAGATTTCCAGCCATGTATTTTTTGATGTCCTCTTCAGAGGTTATATCTACCGATGAGATTGCTGCAGCGGCCATGATTTGACCTGGAGTGCAAATTCCGCACTGCATCCCTTCGTTGTCGATAAATTTTTCAATGAGATCGGGCATCTTTTCGGATATCCCCTCAACTGTCCACACCTCTCTATCTTGAAGTGTTCCAACCACACAGATGCATGAGCTAACCGGCTCCCCATCCACCATGATCGTACATGCGCCGCAAACTCCGACTCCACATCCCTCCTTGGTGCCAGTCAGGTCTAAGTCTCTAATGACATCCAATGCCATCGCCATAGGATCGGCATCGATTTCTGCACTTTTGCCATTCAATGTGAAATTAATCTTCATCAGTTGTTGCCTTCTCTCATTCCAGAATAAATAGCCTCGGCTTTAATTGGTAGTCTTCGTATTCGCACTCCCGTTGCATCTGTGACTGCGTTGGCGATTGCGGCTCCTGTCCCACAGTTGGCCAACTCCCCTACGCTCTTGATATTGTTTGGTCCGACCCCTTTGCCGCCTCGAAGTAGTACGGTTGTCAGCTTGGGCAGGTCTGCCATGTTCGGGAGCTTGAACTCACCCATGCTTTGAGCCCATACTCTGGCGTCATCTTCGAGGAGATCTTCCATTACTGCAAATCCGAAACCCATTACGGCCCCACCATCAATCTGCATTTGGTGTGCCTTCTCATTTACGATCTCCGCGACATCTACCGCAGATATGATTTCTAACACCTTAAGCTGACCGGTTTCCGGGTCAACTGCAACCCGAGCTAGTTGCGCGCAGTACGCTCCACTAGGTCCATCAGACTCCTCGTTGGTTGTTACCTCGACTGAGTTGGTTCCAGCTGGGCGTTCTTTCCAGGCTTTGATAGCATTTGCTACCGCCACTGTCACTCCCAGACTGACCCGACTTCCACCCACGCCAGCATCAGTGGGAAGCGAAGACGTAGAGACCTGTCTTACTTCAATCTTGTCTGACTCGATTCCAAGGCCCGTTCTGATCATCTCCCTAACTACGGTCTGACCACCGGCGCCATTTTCGGGAATTGGCACCTCTACGACTACCTTTCCGTCTTCCTGCATAGTCAGGCGCAAGCTGGTCTTGGGAACCGCAGGCATGCTTCGGGCATAAATAGCTATACCTTCGCCGTAGAGCCACCCCTTTGGAACTTCAACTTCTTTAGGCTGATTCGTCGCAAGAGCTAAAACCTGCTTTCCGCGATATTCCAGCCACTTGTCTCCATAAGCATTGACTTCGCCGTCGTCAAGGAGATTCATCTCGCGTATTTTGATTGGACCTAATCCGCTTTTCTTGCCAAGTTCGTCAAGCGCGGACTCAAAGGCGAATGCCGCCTGAGGCGATCCTGGCGCCCTCATGTGACCTTTTGGTTGATTGTTGGTATAGACAATCTTTGATTCAACGTAAAACTCCGGCATACGATAGGCAATAGCTGCATCAACTATTCCGTGCAGATTGACAGTGGGAACTGGTTTGAATCCAGCGTATGCACCTCCGTCCAACAGAGCTTCGAACGTCCCCCCTACAAAATGGCCTTCCTTGTCAATCCCCAATTTCACCTTTATTTTGGAAGCGTGTCTTCCGTCAGTTGCCAATAGATCCTCGTTGTACCTAAGCGCCATTTTGATTGGGCGTTTGGTAAGGATAGAAAGCGCAGTGCACAGCGGAACCTCTCCTGGCGCACCTTTCCCGCCAAAGTCTCCCCCCAGCACTACTGGCATGATCTCGATCCTTTTGGGATCGAGTCCGAAGACCAAACCAATTTGTTCGCGTAACCTATAAGGACTCTTATTGGTGGCCCAGATTCTCAAGCTGCCATCTTGCTTGTAATCGACGACACAGGCCTGAGGCTCTATATACCCCTGATGATCCCCAGGGGTATAATAAGTTGCTTCAATTGTATGTGCGGCCTTACTTAGCGCTTGTTCAGCCTTTTCCTTGGAGCCGTGAATTTCAAGCGCCTGTATATTGGGTCCCATTTCCGGCTTAGCCACCGCACCCTTGTAATCCCAGGGTGCCTCATGAATTACCACTGGATTCGGCGCAATTGCATCGTCAGCGTTTGTGACAGCGGGAAGTTCCTTATAAGTTACTTGCACCAGTTCAGCAGCTTTTTCTGCTATTTCGCGGGTGGTAGCCACTACCGCAGCAACTCTATCCCCAAGCCAACGCACTCTGTCGGCTACAAGAATTGGGACGTCCATCACTCTACGACCATAAAGATTGCCTCCGGGAAGATCTTTAGCGGTAAAAACACCAATCACGCCTTCAAGCTTCTCGGCCTCAGAAGTGTCGATGCTTTCAATGACTGCAGAAGGATAGGCACTTCGGGTTGCAGCTGCATATGCCATTCCTTCCAGTACGATATCAGCACTGTATTTAGCTATTCCGGTAGCCTTGGCAACCGCGTCTATTCGACGTTCCGACATATATCCACCCTCTATAAGAAATTAAATCAAACAACCTCGGAACATAAAAACATGCCCGATCGGCTTATTTTTCGAAGTACTCCACGATTAGAGCACCCAAAAATCAGCGACCGTTGAAATTTTAAAATCTCAATGTTCAACAGTTCACTACTTATCCAATAATAACAAGATTTAACCATCAAATGAAGTCCTAACCGTAATACCATTGCAATCTGCAGTCCAGATCGCTCTGGGCAACCGCTCTTTGCGTGGTTAATAATGACTTGCTGTCAAAAAAGCTTTGGCTAATTGGAGGGCAAACTCCATCATCTGTAAAACTATGGCAAAATCTATTGGTGAATTCTTTTGAAGATGACTTCGTTTATACAACCCTGCCCTATCGGATTGTTTTCGCCGTCGGCGCCTTCAATTCAGCTCTTCATGCAGAAGTTACCAGAATGTCCGCACAGAGCGTGCTTCTTGTTAGTACTCCCGGAACCTTGCGGAGAATTGGCACTATTGACAGCCGAATTCCCATTTCCACTTCCTTTGTTGACGTGGAGGAGCATGTTCCAGGCGATGTTGCGATGCGTGCGACAAACTTACTTCGTAAGAACAATTGTGACCTGATCCTTTCGATAGGGGGCGGCTCAACAACCGGCACCGCAAAGGCAGTTGCACTGAATACCGAAATCCCAATAATTGCGGTGCCAACCACTTATGCAGGATCAGAAGTTACTCCTGTTGTCGGCATTACTACGGAAGGTGTAAAAAAGACAGTTGTGGACCCACGGGTGCTGCCAAAGACAGTTGTGTATGATCCACTGTTGACTCTTCATATTGGGTCTGAACTCACCTTAACCAGTTCTTTTAATTCTTTAGCCCATGCATTTAGCGCTCTGGCGTCACCCAGAAACAACCCGGTTACTGACCTCTTTGCAACCAGTGCACTTAGGGAGATCAATGTTGGCTTGAAAGAACTGGAAGGTGGTAACGGACAAAATTTGCGCGCAAGGACAATGCTGATGCGGGGGTCGTTTTACGCCGGACTTTGCCTAGCGCAAGCCGGCACCAGCTTCCACCATAGGATCTGCCATGTTTTGGGCGGGACATATGGGCTTTCCCACTCTAATGCTCATGCGTCTCTTCTGCCATACAGCGTGCAGGCAATGATGGATCATATCTATTCAGAACGGGTGAAAGCCAAGATCGTGGAGATATTTCACACTGCAGAACTGAATAACTACCTAATTCAACTATCTGAGAAATATGGATCCAGTCAATCACTAAGAGACTTGGGGATAAGCAAGCAAAATCTGCTGCAAGTAAACCAGTTGACATCTTCGACACTTGAATCTTCAGAGGCAAAGCTAAAACCCATATTTGCCGACATGCTACAGCAGGCATGGCTACGGAAACACAGTGCATAAGGGGACATGAATGGACATTGCAAAAGAAACACTTACAGAACAAGTACTGGACGCTTTCTCTGAAACGCCCTCTCCTCGGCTACGCGAGATAATGACATCGCTAGTAACTCACCTTCATTCTTTTGCCAGAGAGGTGAAGCTGACCGAACAAGAGTGGGCAGTTGCAGTTCAATTTCTCAAACAGACTGGGGATATCACAACTGACAAAAGGCAGGAATTCATTCTTCTATCTGATGTTCTGGGTCTATCCATGACGGTGGTTGAGATAAATGCGCCAAAGGATTCGCGGGCTACCGAGTCGACAGTCTTCGGTCCATTTTTCGTCGAAGGATCGCCTGAGGTTTTAAATGGAGGAACACTCCCCGGAGAGGCGCCTGGAATCCCATTGTTAATTTCTGGAACGGTAACAAGTGTGGATGGTTCTATAGTACCGGGAGCCTTGATCGAAATTTGGGAAGCCGACCAGCAAGGCCGCTATGACGTTGAATACCTTGACCAAGGCAGCGCCGGCAGAGGACACCTATATTCTGACCAAACCGGAAATTACTCTGTTTGGTGCGTCAAACCATCCTATTACTCAATACCCACTGACGGCCCAGTCGGGAGACTGCTATCTTCGTGTAATCGATCACCTATGCGACCGGCCCATGTGCATTTTAAGGTGTCGGCACCGGGCTATAAGACCTTGGTAACCCATATATTTGAAAAAGGCGATCCTTATATTGATTCCGACGCAGTTTTCGGCGTTAAAGACTCTCTGGTCAGAGCCTTTAAGTACCACGCTGACCCGGCACCCGAGAATTCGCCTCTAGCCGCAAACGAGTGGTTTGAAACTGAATTTTCACCGGTCCTTCAAAAGGCGGAAAGCTGATAATTTTGCATTGTGATACTTAGGCAAATCGGTAGGTGTTTTTTCCAGCTGATTTCGATCGATACATAGCTTGATCCGCCAAGTCAATCAGAGTGTCAATATCCTTTCCATTATGCGGAAATGTACTGATACCAATACTGATTGAGCATTCAAGTATCGAATCTGTCGTTTTGATTGGTTTCATCACATTTTCAATAATTGTGGTTGCGATGGTTTCCAATAGTTGTTCGGAGCCATAGTCAGCCACTACCACCAGAAATTCATCGCCACCAATTCTAAAGACAAAATTACCTTCGCGGATCCTCGCTTCAATGCGTTTCACAACTATCCTCAATACTTCATCGCCACTTGAATGTCCGTGTTGATCGTTAATGGTTTTGAAGTCATCTAAATCAAGGAACATAAATGCAGCAGAATCATATTGGTCCTTGAAAGTTTTGGCAAAGTTGGTGTACAAGAACTCTCTGGAGTAGGCACCTGTCAACCCATCCCGATAGGCAATTCTTTCCAGGCCGGCCACATAAGAAAACAGCTTTGCAACCCTCTTTAGTAATTCCTGATCTCTACTGGTAAATTGGTAACCGTGTCTATCCATGCCGCAAATTGTCCCTACTGGCTCCCCATTTGGCAGGATTATTGGAACTCCAATGAAGGAGGTCGGTCCTAACGTCTTAGTTACTTCCATCGAACACGTGAGAGTTGAGTCACTGGTGTCGGGAATAACAAGCACAGGATCCAAACCCGTTACAACCAAGCTGCAGTAGGTGTCAAAGAATGGAAGCGAGCTGCCTTCTTCAACTAATTTTTGATCTCTATTTAATGCTTTTATAATGTGGTTCGTTTTGCCGTCATTGGTCGCTACGAACAGTGTATCCACACCGATAATTTCTGAGAGCAGATCCAGGGCGCTGGCTGCCGCAGTCTCCAGGTTATGTTGGTAAAGCTCAACTTCTCGAAATGGCACTGCTAATTCCTGTTCAGCAATTGAAATGAAATTACATTATGAGCCTTATCAACCACGTAAGACAATATTGGAATTCGTCACACCCCTATAGTCATACTGCAACCTGTTTCCGATTTGAGCTTAGTCGATTTTGTTGCTTTAGCGGACTAAATTACATCCACCCCTCAAACCAGATGTAAACCCGCAGTGCCAAGAGAATCTAGACCCCTGATATTCAACGGAATTCATATTCGCTGGTCGAAACTGGAAAACGCCGACTATTAGCAGCTGGATTCATTGGGTTATTTAGTCTCGAATATCTTGCACAAGCCAATCAGTAGGTATTTCTCTACCCACACCATTTTCTATTGCACGCTCATAAATCAACCCACAGATTGCATGAAACTGTGCTCCTTGGGCATTGCCCCTTTCAGAAAAGGTTATATCAGTGTCATTCATTCTGACCTGGCGTTTATTACTGATTACATCGGACAAAGTTACGATTTTGTCTTCGAGTCCGTTCACGTTCCAACCTTTTGAGCCATGAAGATGCTCGTTCCATATCGGATGGTTGGGTTGAGCTTTGTAATAGATATATTCTTCTCTGGTACTCCAGCTGGGATTGTTGGACGGTACCGTTGCGTCGCCAAGTCTGAGCCAGCGATCAAACTTCTCGCGCGCGCTTTGATCCGGCCTACCCCCAATACTTGTGACGTGGGTTCCCGGGGTGAGATGATCTCCATAAATAACTGGCCCTACGGCATCCGTGCATCCGCAAACGATGTCGGCATCCTTACAGGCCATTTGAGGAGAATCGACCTCCTGGACCTTTATTTCATACTTTTGTGACATCTCATCGGCGAATCGCTGTCGATTGGTTTTGGTGGGACTGTACACCCTTACTTCTTTAATGTTGCGAACTTCAAGAATCGTTTCGAGGTGCCCTCTCGCCATACCCCCCGAACCTATCATTCCCAGTACCAAGGCATCGGCTTTAGCACCGTACTTAACCCCAATTGCTGAATCACAGGAAACTCTGACATGTTGCAGAATCCCATCATTCAATAGAGCCAGAGGTTCACCATTTCGGACCGATAATAACAGGACTAACCCCATAAATGTCCCCGGCTTAATGCAATACTTCTCCTGGGTGCGATTGCCGTTTACTGTCTGTTCCTCAAGCACGTCGGATTTCATTCGAATAGCGAAATAGCCGGATTTAGCTGAACCGCCTTCCATCGTTCCCCATTGATAAATAGATTTCGCATCTCCGCTTGGGATCCTCATGTCAATACGGGGTCTGCAAATGCCGTCTCCATTTGCGAGATCAATATATGACTCCTCAAGCGCCTTGAGCGCGCTTGGAACATCGAGGAGCTGCGAAACCATGTTGTTATCAATTACGAGCACTTCTCTCCCCTTTCCCCGGGTGATGAATCGAGATCTTGTTTTCGAACTTCCTAAATTAGTCCTGCGAAGAGCCAAGAGATTTTTCTTTGCAGCTACACCGTCAAAGGCGCCAGGTCGTAGATCTCATGGATGTACTGATTGCGTGAACCATTCGGTGGGTAATTCATGACCTACGCCTTTGGCGCGTGCCAGTTCTAAAACCTTTGCTCCAACAGCCGCGAACTGGATACCCATTCCGAGATTGTTAACAAAACATGTTATTTCATTGTCCCGCTTACGACCAATCTGTTTTCCAGCAATTATCTGTGCAATTGTCGGTACCTCATCCCAATTGATTGCTCCTTGAAAGGCCGACCATCCCTGGTCATCGGCAAGTTCTTCCATATCAACCGTATCCATAACCTCGTGCAAAGGTTTGGTATTGCGGGTGTGAATAGCCAATCGGTCAACTGACTGATAGGTGATTGAGTCAAACTCACAAGGTTTTATCGATCCCAGATGCTGACCGGGACGTATTTTTGTGCCATCAATAACAGGTTTTAGTGAGTTTGTTGCGCAAAGTAATACGTCAGCCTTTTCAACTACCTCATCCGCTCCAACCGTCGCGATGAGTGGAATTTCAAAATCAGGCGACATCTCAGCGATAAATTTTTCCAGATTATCTCGGGTCGGACTGTAAATGTAAGCCTTCTCAAAATCACGTACTTGGCATGCCGCAGAAAGTTGGGCACTGGCCTGCCACCCGGATCCGATTATTCCCAGGACTTTCGAATCCGTTCTAGACATGTATTTAACCCCAAGACCGCTGGTCCCTCCAACTCTCATCTTTTGGATAAATCCATCTGGAAAAATAGCTAACGGTTCTCCAGTGGAAACTGAAAAGAGTAAAATCAATCCCACCCAGCGGTTACCAGGAGCAGCGGGAACCTTGACACGTCTTTTGGTGCCATTAATTTCTGGCCAGGTTATTACGTCTGAATTGATACGCACCGCGCCAACGTCAAAAATCGGAACTACTCCGTCCATAGATTTCAGACCGTATATTCCCGTCTGATTGGTAACTATTGTGTCTGATCGCTGTCGATTTAGGGCTCTGCCGTTTGCTTCCTCGGAATATAAGATCTCAAGCGCACCGAGAACGGATTGCATATCCAAAATTTCCTGCTGCTCTTCAATGCCGAGTACTAGCGTCATTCTGGGATGTCCTTTCAGAGTGTTTTATTGTGAGCAACACTGGAATTTCAAAAGCCTGAGTTACAAGACAATTGTATCTAAGGCTGGACCGCCCATTTCATAAAACCCTAAACTCCGGCAATATGAAATTACAAACTCGATTTGTCCATGCCTACCGAGGACTGGTACAAAGCGAGGACGCTATTTTCCCACTTAGGAATTAGTTACGCCCAAACGGAGACTGGTCCTGGTTTTCACGTTTTGAGCTAGGTGCATTGTCCCGCACATTCGCAATCGCATCCCGTTCGTTCGCTAGACTGTCTCGCTCATTCGCAACAACATCTCGTTCATTTGCTAAATTGTCTCGTTCAGCAGCGGCGGCGTCCCGTTCGTTTGCTGCCAGGTCTCTTTCGTCTGCGGCAAGGATTCTACTGGCATGGACAGGGGCCACTCGCGGTCTTGGGTGATGTAGATCTCTTTCGCATTCGACAATCAACGAAGGCAAATCTTCAGCAGGAACCGCTGCACCAAAGAGCCATCCTTGGGCGTACTCACATCCAAGTTCGTATAGCAGATTCTGCTGTGACACTGTCTCTACTCCTTCGGCCACACATGACCCGCCAACAGCCTTGGCAAGTTCAATTACGCTGGCCACAATAGCGTCATCTTCAGTAGAAATACCTAATCCGTCAATGAAGGACTTGTCAATTTTGAGTACCCGAATTGGATAGCGCTTAAGATAAACCAATGAACTGTATCCGGTGCCAAAATCGTCTATTGCCAGGGCAATTCCAAAAGATGCTATCTGGCTGAGCACGGCTACCGCTTGTTCAGCGTCTTCCATAATTGCTGATTCAGTCACTTCGAATACAAGTCGAGTGGGATCTATGCCAGTTAACTTTATGATATTTGACAAAGTGTCTATTAAGTCAGGCTGAGATATTTGTCGCGTAGACAAGTTTATTGACATTTCAAGATCTAATCCCTGCTTGGTCCAAGTGACAGCCTGATCGCATGCTGTTTTTATTACCCAAGCTCCAATTGGGATTATGTCGCCGCTTGTTTCAGCATATGGGATGAATACATCTGGCTTCACCAATTCCTCGCTTGGGTGCTGCCAACGAATCAATGCTTCAACTCCGCGAACATTGCCAGAGGTTAAATCTACGATCGGTTGATAATGCAATACAAATTCATCAGAATCCAGCGCATTCTGCAGACTAGTTGCTTTATCCGAGTCCTGAAAATAAAATGGTAAAGGTGGGGAAGCTCCCGGTTTTAGGTTATTACGCAATTCCCAGGGGTCAATATTTTTAGGCGACTCGTTAATTTTCTTTGTATCAACTTTTCGCTCAAGCGAATACGAGATTGTGGTACCTAATATCTGAGAATCGTAGCTATTCAGAGCTAAGTACTCGTCTACTCCGGCTGCTGTCAGCTTGAGCGCAAAGTCATTATCTGAAGGTCCATCCAAAGCTACAATGGTGCAATGTTCGAACTTGCGACGCATTAGGGCTACAGAACTTATAGCAGGGGTTTTTAAATTAGAACTATCTAATATTACAATTTCCGGGATAAACCCTAGCTTTAGCAAACTTGCTTCTAATTCATCAGCAAGGACGATCTGTGCATTTGATGTGTCTGAAGCAAGCGATTCTAAGATAAAAGTGCCTCGAGCGGCATTTTGCCCAACGATAAGAACCTTTCGGGGTTCCCTGCCTTTGACCAAGTCTCCGACCATGGGGTCCTCTCTAAGTTCCCTATTGTTGCTTTTGCGTGATCTGCTCAAGCTGGCATTTAGAGCCATATCATTGGTCACATCATTTAGGAAACAAAATCAGTCTATCAGAATCTTTTATTATATTCCACAACCATTGACGCTGGAAAGCCTCGGCTGACTGGACTGATAACCTCTGAAGATCATCCAGGTCAACCTTGGACCGGTCCATCTCCGTATCCATACCCGACGCCAAGTGAGGCGATTTACCTCCATAATCTCAACCAGGCCATTTACAGCGCTCAGTGTGTATCATAAATCCCGGTGTTGGCCTGGAGATAACTGTCCCATATAAGAAGTTAGAGTTTCACCATTCATCAATGTGATGCGATGCTTTTGGACTAGAGCGCGTGCGGGATTGGTAAATCTTGAAGTCGTGACAAATATCCCTTCGGCAGCGCCAAAATGAGCATGTCGCATTCCAATAAATGCTTGGACCTCTGGAGTTCCGACGCTATGGCCTGGGCCGTAACGTTTACACTGACATACAACTAGCCGGCCTTGTGTATCCCGACATGTGATGTCTGCCATCAGGTCTCCCGCTTTGCCAGATACAACCACATCGCGGTAGCCGAGACCACTCAGCAAGCTACCGATTGCACGCTCAAATTCTGAAGGGGTTAATACAAGTAGCTCGCCAAGATTCTTAGCATGGAATCGTTGTCCTTCGATACGTTTCTTGCGACGCTGGTACCGCCAAACCATATATGCACAAAGAACTAAAAGTAGGAACAGGCCTATCGTCAAGGCCTCTGTTGGATCTGCGTTAATCCAAGCAGTTACTAAATCCCTGTCATAAAGACTACAAGAATGCACAAGACGACTACAACGAGTTTCCAGTCAGATTTCTTTTTTCGTCGACGCTTTGCCATCAAGCCATAATCCTTTGATCCATCTCAACTGCGCGATATTCTCCGAAACCGCCATTCCCATCGATCTTCAATTTACGCAGGTCGGTTAGCAAGAATAAACCCCTCACTACCGCCAACCAACCATTGAGCTATTGTCCTATGGAAAGGTGGATCTCTAGAGTCCAAGCACTCTTTTGAATCCCCGATCGACATCATCCATCAATGAAAGTGAAACTGTTCCGGATTTTTTACTGAGATCGGCCTTGTTGAGTGTAACTACTGCTGTAACGTTGACCACGGAATCACGGGTCAGCCCACTGACGCCCAAAGGCAGGAATACGTTTCCCGGCATTGCAGCAAGGTCCGTGTTAGTTGTTATAACGACCCCCACTACGGTAGCGAGTTTGCTTCGGTTATACAAATCACTCGAGACAATTAGTACTGGACGCCGCTTCGCCGGTCTTGAACCTATTGCATCGCCAAGATCAGCCCAGTAAACACTACCCCTAGTGATTACCAATCCTCATCCATTCCCGCAAGCAACCTATGACCGACATTTACGGCATCAGTAACAGAGTCATCGCTTTGACCTTGGGCATCGATCACCTCGTCAACCAAGTGAGTGAGTGACTCTATATCTAACTCATCTAGGTATCGCAATGCCGCCTTTGTAAAAAATTCTGAACGACTCATGCCGAGCTTCTTTGCCTTGATCTCAACACGTTGAAAAGTATCATCTGGCAACGATATTGCAGTCTTCATAACTACAAGTATAACCGGGTATAACACCGACGCTGTTGCTCTGTATTAGGTTCCGCTTCTAGTAGGCATAAATATGGCTCTTATGACATAGATGTGGATCATAAGTGCCACTGAAGCGAGAACTAATCCCAGTACAGGCCTGACTTTCAGGGCAGAAACCCCAATGCGGAATTGAAGACAAAAGTTTAGTGTATTCTAGCTACATTGAATTAAATACATAGCCTCTGACCTGCTAATATATCGTCGGGCTGAGAGGACTTGAACCTCCGACCTCTTGACCCCCAGTCAAGCGCGCTAACCAAGCTGCGCCACAGCCCGTATGACTCATTAGAGCGTAACCCAAATCATAATTGATTCAGGCTAGGCAGGCGAATTTTTCAGCTTCAAACACTGAGAAAAGCACCCTTGCTCGCTAATGGCCAATGTGCTTTGCGATCCAGAAACCCAGCTGAATAAAACGGTAAGTTAAATAAATAATTGTGGCAACGATTAAAAGCTTAAAGTGCCAAGGCGCTTTCTTGGGAGGTGCTATAACGGCACCGCAGCTCGGACATTCACCCTTGTTGTTTAGGGCATCCTGGTCATGAAATTTGGCACAGTTCTCACAAAAAGGCATTGGTAATCGATTTCAAGTTTTCACAATCATTAGTTTTTTCACAGTCCTAAGATCACACTAGCGGGAAGATCTTCGCCTAACCCGTATTTTGACGGGAGTCGGTCCAAGTGCAAAACGTTCCCGAATCTGCCTTTCAAGATAGCGTAGATAGTTTACAGAGAGTTCTTTGGTGGTAAATAGCGTAAAGGTTGGAGGATCCGTGGCACCTTGGACCCCATACAGAATCTTCGAGCCGCGTGGCGGATTCTTAGCCTGTGCTTGTTGCAGTAAAATATTAAATTCTCTGGTGGGTATTCTGTTGCGATAGGCTGCAATTGAATTAGCAAGCGCTGACCACAGCTTTGTCACACCCAGTCCGGACAGTGCCGAGATTCTTAGCACCGGGGCATAATCAAGATAGGCAAGGCGATCTGCAACTTCCTCATTCACACGCAACTTATCTTCGGTTGATAGTAAGTCCCATTTGTTTAGGATTATGACGACTGGTGATCCTGCTGCATCAATTCTTTCAGCCAGCCGCTGATCCTGGTGCGTCACACCTTGGGTGCCGTCGATCACCAGTAACGCCACGTCGGCATCATCAATTGACCTGAGGGCGCGAACCATCGAGTAATATTCCGTGCCGTCATCAATTCTGGATTTACGTCGCATTCCAGCTGTGTCAATAAAACGCAGCTTGCCAATTTCCGTTTCAACCAGGGTGTCTATCGAATCGGTGGTTGTGCCGGCAAGATCGTGAGTGATTGATCGTTCGTCCCCGATCAACCTATTGAAAAGCGTTGACTTACCCACGTTTGGTCGCCCAACAATGGCTACAGAAAATGACTCCCGGTTATATATGGAATCTTCGGACTCCCCTAGTGACTGGTTGTCGCTTGACAGGGTCTCCAATTCTTCGCTAGGGTATTTCTCCTGCAGCCTTTTTATTACGATATCAAGTAAGTCTCCAGTCATGCGACCATGAAGAGCTGAGATACTGTATGGCTCGCCAAAACCAAGCTTCATAAACTCCCAAGAATCCAAATCCCTAGAGTTAGAATCGGATTTATTCGCAACCATTATCACTGATGAGTTTGAGCGCCGAAGCATGTTGGCAACAGCTTCATCTTCCTCAGTTATTCCCACAGTGACGTCTACAACGAATAGGACGAGGTCAGCTTCGTTAGCAGCAGATTCAGCCTGCTCTGAAATCTTGTTTTCCAAGGAGTCTCCACCGGCAAGCCATCCCCCGGTATCAATAATTTCAAAATCAAATCCCTGCCAACTTGCAGTAAGGCTTTTCCGGTCACGTGTTACTCCGGGTCTTGATTCAACGATTGCCGCCTGCTGTCCAACGATCCTGTTAACTAGCGTTGATTTACCAACATTTGGCCTACCAATAATGGCTACCTTACCTATCGGTCTAATTTCGCTCGTAAATCTGTTATTTCTTTCGATAGCCACTTAGTCCCTCATATGACGCTTATTGCAGCGAATTGCGATAAATGCAGCCTAGTTGGTTCTGAAAAAGAAGAAGATAACCTAACGTCTGTTCAATGCCCGGGACAGTGAAAGCCCATCAGTTGGAATTATCTCTACAGGAAAAGGTAAGGCATCGGGAGATATACCATCCAAAAACCGACCTTCGGATAAACATACATCAGGTAAAAGATATCTATAGCCTGGACCCATGTCGCTGAGCGTCCTTGAAATATCAGTCCCTACCATTAGTCCAGCGACGGCAATATTTCCTCCAAAGAATTCATTCTTCACAACTGCAAAGGAAATATCCTGCCTATTGTGATCCGATACCAGCGGGTACAATATTCTATATCCGTACTGACTGGTAATAATGGCTACCGGTAGGCTTTTGCGTAGCTGAACTTGGCTACCGGATCCACTCGCACCTGCCCTAACTGCACGATAACCCAAAGCAGGTGCACCATCAACTGACGCAAAAAATCCTGATTTGACTCCAAACGCTTTGCTCTCGTCACCGTTGAATGAGTCTTGGAATGCTCTGGCCATTCCGATCCCATTTTCATGCTGGGAAAACTCATCATAACTTTCACTAGCGGGGAACTGCTTATTGGCGAGCAGATAATACTCATCGGAAGCAAAAACCATTTTTCTGCCCAGGGTGGAAACGAAGATGTCTTGGTATTTTTCTACCAGTTCCACTACCGCGGATGCCTCAGCCAGCGTATGGGCCCGCATATTTGGCTCCTTTGAGTATTTTGAAATGCCAAGTGGAACAGCCGCCACAGTCTTCAGTTGTGGGTATTCCTCCAGGATTCCTAAAAGGGTCTCCTCAAATCGAAACCCATCATTGATTCCTGGACAGACTACAATTTGACCGTGAACTTCGATCCCTGCCTTGAGAAGCTCTTTTAACCATCTCAGCGACGTAGCGCCCCTCTTGTTATGCAGCAGCGAAGCCCGCAATTCGGGATCAGTGGAATGTATCGAAACATATAACGGTGACAGCCTTTCGGTGATGACTCTTTCTAGATCTGCCTCAGTAAATCTTGTTAGTGTGGTGAAATTTCCATATAAGAAAGAGAGGCGATAGTCATCGTCTTTCATATATAGGCTTTTTCTCATTCCCTTAGGAAGTTGATATATAAAACAGAATTCACAGTGATTGTCGCATGTGCGAACCTGATCGAAAAGAGCCGATTCTATTTCCACCCCCAGGGGCTGACCCGCTAACTTTTCCACGGTTACAATTCGTGCGAGACCACCTCTATCAATCTCTATCTCAAGGTCGGGTTCTTCTACTAGTAGTTGATATTCGATTATGTCTCTAGGTCTTCGACCATTGATAGATAGGAACTGATCACCCTCACATATCTGTGCAGACTCCGCTGGAGATCCCTTGGTAACTGAGAGGACGCGAGGCGAGGACATGTATTCCATAGTATTAGGGACCTACTAAAGTGTTACAGGTGAACGTCAATAAGGTATATCTAGCCAAACCACGGGGATTTTGCGCCGGCGTGGAAATGGCTATTAAATCGCTCACTTGGATGGTTAGGGTATTCGAGTCCCCTGTTTACTGCTATCACGAAATTGTTCACAACCGGGTGGTTGTTGATAGATTTGAACAGCTGGGAGTGATATTTGTAAATGATATCAGCGAGGTTCCACCTGGAGCTCCGGTGATGTTGTCGGCTCACGGATCAGCTCCAGAGATAGTCGAATCCGTCAGAGAAACGGCTGGCATCAATGTCAATGCTGTGTGCCCTCTTGTTACAAAAGTCCATCACGAAGTCAAGGTTAGGTCGAAGAAAGGTTATTCAATAGTCTACGTGGGTCATAAAGGGCATGACGAGGCTATAGGCACCATGGCGGTCGCTCCCGAATCGGTGAAACTTGTAGAAACTGAAGCTGATCTCGAACAGCTCCAGATTGATGATTCATTAGTTGCCCTTCTTACTCAAACTACTCTTTCCATAGACGAGTGGGCGGGGGTGAAGCAGGCTGCTGAGATGAAATTCCCCAATATCTGGATGCCAAACCGTTCGGACCTGTGTTTTGCCACCACAAACCGTCAAATGGCTATAAGAGAGATAGCGTCTCTTTCAGAGATAGTGATTGTCATAGGATCTGCAAACTCTTCAAACACGGTCGCATTGGAAAAGACTGCAAAACGCTATGGAGCAAAGAGGGTTTACAGGATTAATCACCCGGACGAGCTGCCAACCAACCTTGAGGGGATTGTGGGCGTCACCGCCGGGGCATCTGCGCCTGAAGATTTGGTGAAATCAGTTATTGACCGCATGAGTCCACTTGATGGAGTTGAAGAGGTAAACGTCACCTTTGAAGAGGAATATTTTCCACCACCTCCGGAACTGCGTGACCTTCTACGTACCATTTCAGATCTTGTTTCTTTATCGCTCGTTGCTCCTAGTTGCAAGGATTACCCTGTTGACAATGACAGGAATGTAAAGGCGTCAGATATCCTGGAAGGACTCACAGCCAAATCCTAAATATCAGAATCTATTTGGACTTTGTTAATTGACCAAAGTGTAAAAATCTAGACATTTACCCCATCAGAATCTATTCTCGACACAGATATGAAAAAGGGAGTTGCTATGAGCCACGACGACGAAAAGAGGCCCCCATTTCCGCCATTTGATATGTCCTCTGCTACCCAAAAGGTAAGAATGGCTGAAGACGCTTGGAATAGTAAAGACCCCGAAAGGGTAGCCCTTGCTTACACGGTAGATTCCCAGTGGCGCAACAGGTCTGAATTTATAACTGGCAGAAAAGAAATAATTGAGTTCCTCCGCCGCAAATGGACGAAAGAGCTTGGATATAAGCTGATCAAGGAACTCTGGGCAGTAAGCGAGAACCGAATCGCAGTTAGGTTTGCCTATGAATGGTATGACGACGCCGGAGATTGGTTTAGATCCTATGGGAACGAAATGTGGGAATTCAACCAGTCTGGACTGATGACCAGGCGATACGCTTCCATTAATGATCTAGCTATTACAGAGGATGATAGAAAATATCTTTGGAGTGGATCAAGGCGTCCAGACGATTACCCTTCACTCTCCAGTCTCGGCTTGTGAAGTACACCTATTACTTTACGGCACTGAGCCCTAATTTTTCTTGAGCCTGATCAAATGCAATTTGAATCCCGTGTTGCAACTCTTCGGTGAGTTTAGTTATATCTGATCTTGAGATATGGCGTTTAGATCCAGCCGCTGAAGTTCGCGAAGGATATATTGGGTCACCGACTACTAATAACACTTTGCTAAAGCGCGGTAATTTTTGATCTCGTCCCCACGCACGCTCCGCTCCCCCAATTCCAACCGGTACAATTGGCACATTTGCTTTTAGAGCCAAATAAGCAGCACCTTCAAGAACGTCATCAACTTTTGGTCCGGAGTTCCTGGTGCCTTCAGGGAAAAGAACCAGTGGCTCGCCATTCGAGAGTACTGCCACACAACGACTCATAGCATCTCGATCAGCCACTCCACGATGAACCGGAAACCCACCCAATGCTGTAAGTATGGCTCCAAATCCCCATATGTTGAATACTCCATCTTTTCCCATATAACGTAGCCTTCTGGTAGTGAGGGAAGCTACGAGTGGAGTATCTAAATATGACCTGTGGACCGGAGTGAGAATAAACGGGCCGTCGGGTAGTTTCTCTGCCCCTTCAACTGAAATCCGCCATACGGTTTTATTGACGAAGTGAACCAGTGTCCTTGCAAATCCATAAGCATACAATTCCCACGATTTGACGGGACGTGCAACAAAGTGTATCGGTTTCTTTCTATCTTTCATTTGCTACTCCGAATCTAATCTTCTGTGGGTCTTCGAACCATCCATAGCTGAGCAACCAACTCTTCAACCTTTTCCGGTTCCAGCAATGTGGTATCGATTACAACGGAATCTTGTACCTGAACTGTGGGCGCAGCTTCACGATTCAGGTCACGTTGATCACGTTCCCTTAGCCCTTCTGCGCTCGATTCAGTTCGTCTCTTACTTCTCACACTATCATCGGCGTAGAGGTAAACCTTTACTAGCGCTTCCGGGAATACCACCGAACCAATATCTCTGCCCTCGACCACAGATGCGCCGTGCGCATCCACCCATGCGCGCTGCCACTCGAGCAAAGTACGTCTAATTTCAGGACTTACAGCGATCTTGGATGCCATGGACGACACTTTTTCACTGCGGATATCTCTACTGACATCAAGTCCGTTTATGTAAGACGCACCGTTTTCAAAAGCCATTTCAACCTGACTTATAGCTTCGATCATTTTTTCATTTTCGTCAGGGGCTATGCCTTTTTGAATTAGCACTAAAGCTGCCATGCGAAAAGATGCGCCGGTATCCAGATGACTCATGCCAAGTCTTTCTGAGAGCCGACTGGCCAAAGTGGACTTGCCAGTTCCCGCTAGCCCATCCACAGCTATTACATCTATTCTTTTTCCCTCTTCGTTATCCATTACCCGCCCTTGACATCTTCCCCTCCGTTACTGAAGGTGATTCCTGAGAACCAGTTATGCTCATGCCACTCGTCCTTCAGAGAGTTGACGCTTCACTGGGCCGCTGTGCTCAGCCCCTGTGGGCTTTTGCTGCAGTGTCCATCTGCGTCCTGTGACCCCCCAAAGGGGACCCAGTCCTGCGGTGAGAATGTTCTTTGCTGTGTTGATATTTGCATTAGTGGTATGTCCACAGACGATGCAGCTAAAGACCGCTTGGCTCTTACGGTTGTCTTTAGCTACTTCTTCGCACTGGGGACAGGTTTGAGATGTGAACTTAGGATTTATGGGTATAACAAGTACGGGAGAAGTTGCACTAGCTGCTTTGTCCTTCAGTCTCTTTCTGAATAGTGTCCAGGCTTGGGATCTATTCAGCCCTCTCTTCTGGGCTACGTTCTTACCTGGGTTGTCTTTGGTTCCCTTAGAAGAACGGGACATGTTCTCAACTTTTAGATCCTCTATGACAATCAGGTCATAACTA
>JAJZLS010000018.1 GCA_021803345.1 Actinomycetes bacterium | reverse complement strand
CATGTCATCATGGCCTCTGACCTGGTGGGCCCGGTGGGACTCGAACCCACGACCAAGGGATTATGAGTCCCCTGCTCTAACCAACTGAGCTACAGGCCCACTGAACCTTGCCTGACGGCAGCATAGATAAAGCTAATTAACTCGGTTCAAAGCTCCGGGGGAGAGACTCGAA
Source organism: Actinomycetes bacterium (assembly GCA_021803345.1). GTDB lineage: Bacteria > Actinomycetota > Acidimicrobiia > Acidimicrobiales > Acidimicrobiaceae > SCQM01. The sequence goes on along the minus strand of JAJZLS010000018.1, from coordinate 40,033 downwards.
CTCTCAACCGCACGATTAACAGTCGCGTGCTCTGCCAATTGAGCTACCCCGGAACACTGCCAAAAAGTGAATCAGGCGAAACTCAATCTAATAGAGCATGGTAGCCCTTCAGTCAGGTTTTCCAAATTTACTTTATTTATTGCCACAATCCCTTCAAATATATCTAAATTTGCTTTACCCATAGCTGCTACAACAAACTCAGTACCAGGGTGCGCGCTGTAGCTCAAGGCCTACAAAATGAATTTTCATGTACGGGTTGTTGAGAAAGTTAAATACCGTGTTGATCCAAGAATCCTCTATACAGGCTTTACAAAAGTAACTCATTCTAGCGACCGATCAAAGTTCCTCATGCTCGGTATTTACCAGCCAGAACAAAAGTTGACCGGTTGATTCAATTTTGTCCTTTCCTCCTGAGCGAAGCTTGTCTTGAAGAAGTCTAATTTTCGACAATTCAGTAGACAGTTCGACCAGTTGTTCAGAATTAGTCTCCAGAAACTTAGCCTGCTGAGTCATCAATTCCAGTCGACGGTTAACCGCCCTCTCAACCAACCTTGAAACGACATCAAATGGATCCGACTTAGGAGCATCTACGGCGAGGCGAATAAAGAGCTCCTTAGCATCTTGACCGGCTAATTCAACCCTGGTGGCTGCCTCGGAAATCTGTGTAGCACCCATGAGTGCGATACGCAGTGAACGATGAGTTGGGTGCGTGAAAAGTACCAAAGGGAAAAATTCGCTCAATTCATTCAAATTATGAATCAGCATTTTCAACCCCTCTAGGGCTGGTCTATCTGAAAGTCCAAGCGCCTCAGACATACTTCGACCAGAATCACTTCGTCCAACATTGAGACCGATTGAACCACGACTTTGGTCCCCATCTGAGACCTCCGCAAATTTAGAGCCGCTTTGACTCTTTCGGCGGTACAACGACTGCTCTAGCTTTATATGAAGGTCCCCGATCTCAAATCGTGCCTTATCCGCCAACTGCATCAAATAATCATTTCTAACCAGTACATTTGGATGTTCCGAAATAACCTCGATAGCCTGATCTGCCAGCCGTGCACGGCCTTCGATACTGGTCATATCAGCTCCATCGTAAAGTCGTTTGAGCCTATAGGTCATAAACGGCATTGCATTACTCACAGCCGATCGAAGCCGCTCCGGATCCCTAAGCCCTAATTCGCCGGGATCCATTCCTTTCGGCATATCCGCAACATAAATTTCCAGATTGTGCTTCCGCTCCCAGGAATAGAATTTATCCGTAGCACTCGCCCCAGCGCCGTCGGCATCAAAAGCAAGAACTATCCGCCTCGAAAAACTCTTAATTTTGGCAAAATGCTCTTCTGTTAGAGCCGTGCCACATGAAGCAACTGCCCGCTCCATTCCTGCGCAGAAAAAGGCGATGACGTCAGTATATCCTTCGCAAATAATTATTTCACCCTGGGCAACTATGCTGGCTTTAGCGAGATTTAGTCCATAGAGGGTTTTTCGTTTTGAATATAATGCTGTTTCCGGGGTGTTCTTGTATTTCGGACCGTCTCGCCCAGGCGAAGCTTGATATTCGGAGGGAAGTATGCGAGCACCCAATGCTATCGGCTTCCCTGCAACGTCAAAGATTGGGAAAATTATCCTCGACCGCATCTGGTCGACCGGATGCCCGTTGTGGTCTAAATAGCCCAAGCCTGCGTCAACGAAGATCTTCTCTTCTACCTTGATGGCATCATAAAGCGAGTGAGGCAGTTCCGGAGCCCAACCCAATCTAAATTTTTGCCACAGGTCAGGTCCTATTCCTCTGGAGTTCAGATATTCTCTCGCCCCTTTTCCATCGACCGAACGTAAAAGGTTATCATGATAAAAATCGACAGCTTTTACCATCGCTGACTGTAATGCGGAACGCTTCGAAGAATTCTGAAGTCCCTCTTCAGAGTCATAATTGAGAGTTACACCTGCGCGTGATGCAAGAAATTCAACTGCTTGCACAAAGTCCATTCGTTCAACATCTCTGACAAACGAGATCGAGTCGCCGGAAGCATGGCAACCAAAGCAATAATAAAATCCCTCTTCCGCGTTCACGCTGAACGAAGGGGTATTCTCCGAATGAAACGGACAAAGTCCCACATAACGCAGCCCTACCCGCTTGAGTGAAACATGCTCACCTATGAGGGATAAAATATCGGTTTTTTCTAAAACCAATGCCACGTCTTTGTCGTTAATCAACGGTCCCTATCCCTATCCTCAGCATTTCTTTCTACACCTGAAAGCTTAGAAGATTGACTCTAAAACCTTACGCCCTAGCGTGTTCCCATGAGGCAGCTCAACAACCACCTGAACCGAGCAATATAAACAATCCGAACTCACATCAACTATCGTTTGGGTTGCAATTGAACTCTAAAATTAATGTTGTCTGAAAGACTGGGACTGCCAAACAGAAATGGCTGCCGATTTCCCTACTCCAGAACCTGGATTAAACCCTAAATGAGCTTTGGACTCCCTCGGGGAAAAGCTCTTCAACTTCCAAGGGCTTATGAGTTACGCCCTGGTCGTACGCAAAACGTAGAAATGCACTGATGGTAGGGCGGTTTGGCTCTACGCCATACGGCCAATAACCATCCTTGCCAAATAATTCGGAGATCTGGTCAGCAAATACCCGTGCCCAGGGCAGGGGGAACCGGCTTGCAGTTACGTCAAAAAGTCTTTCAACTGACCGCCTTTTCGCCTCTTCAAATGCCTTGAAGACATTCATCGCGACCCATGGATTCTCCGCAAGCACGGACTTCTTTATCGCAATAACATGCATGATTGGGAAAATCTTTGTGTCTTGCCAATACTGATACTCGGCTTGCTGGTAATTTGGCAATATTCTCCTGATCCGCTGGTCACCTTCCTCAAAAGAATGAGGAGCATGGGCCGACATAACCACGTCCAGTTCTCCATCCAGAAGCATATCATTGAGCGATTTTGTCGGCTCCGACCTGTACCTCACTCCCTCAGGGATTCTAAGGGCTACCTTTTCAACTCTGCCCGCTTGGTTTACCCCTGCCTGCACCCACTGTATCTCGGTAAGAGGTATTCCCACCGTTTCGGTCAAATATCCTCGTGAGTAGACTGATGCAGTTTGAGCCCATTCTGGGATTCCAACCGTCTTACCTCTCAACTCCTCAATTGAAGTTGGCCCGTCGGTTCGTACGTAGAACGATGATTGCCGAAATACTCTGGATGGAAATATCGGAAGTGCAGTGATATCACAGTCAGGCTGAGAAGCTAATGAAACATATTTTGCAAATGAAAGCTCCGAAATGTCCCATTCTCTAAATTTAAGAAATCGGTAAAAGATCTCTTCTACATCAAACGTCAGCACCTTCAGCTCGACACCCTCTATAGGTACTATTCCATTTGTTAGATCACGTACATGGTCATAGTCGCTAACAGCCAAGGTAAGATTCACTCTGTTACTCCCCAACGATTCCCCTCCCAGACTTCGAATTTCTATGCAACAATCCAACTTTCCCATACGGGCAAACCGTAGGAATCGCTCCGGCCAATCGGATTTCCACTATCCAACACGCTAGATGAAAATCTTTCCCACCAGCATGCCTTTAGTAGCAAGACACAATATAACTGTTACCATATCGTAACAGAAAACGAGCTTAGACTACAGCCTGAAAAGAGATCCAAGACCAGTGTCGCCTACTCAGGATGTCTCTGCACCTCAGCCATAACTTTTCCGATGCTACCACTAAGGCTAAACGCTTTTAGATTTCAGAACCGCCTGAGCAGAAGCCAGTCGAGCTATAGGGATTCTAAACGGTGAGCAGGAAACATAATCAACACCCGCGTTAACGAAAACCTCGATTGATGCCGGATCTCCGCCATGTTCACCACATACACCGATCTTGAGCGCAGGACTCGTGCTCCTCCCGCGCTCCACTCCAATTCGAACTAATTGACCTACTCCATCTGGATCCACAGTCTTGAACGGATTGCCAGCTAATAGCCCGAGATCTACGTAAGTAGCCATTAATTTCCCTTCAACGTCATCCCGGGAAAATCCAAACGTCATCTGAGTAAGATCGTTAGTCCCGAATGAAAAGAAATCCGCCCCATCAGCAATTTGATCAGCGCAAAGCGCAGCCCTAGGCGTCTCGATCATTGTCCCTATGCTTATCTCGATTCCATCGGAAGCGGTTCCCTGACTCTTGATGGCGTCTTCTATCCAGGATCGAGCAAGAAGTAACTCTTCCCGAGTGACAGTGAGAGGAACCATGATCTCGATTATGGGGTGTTTGCCCTTTCGGCTCTGTTCCTGAGCAGCCTGAAGCAAAGCCTTCACCTGCATGGCGTACAGTCCGGGCTTTATAACTCCAAGACGAACCCCCCTTGTGCCCAACATGGGGTTTACTTCTTTCCAAACCTTTGCCGCCGCGAATAACTTTGACTCTTCGCCAGTTAACCCAACGGTAGCTTCTTTGATCGAAAGATCCAAGGTATCAGGCAAAAACTCATGCAAAGGGGGATCCAGGAGTCTCACAGTCACGGGAAGTCCGTCCATAGCCTCAAGAATCTCTACGAAATCCTGCTTCTGCGCAGCTCGAAGCTCTTCTAAGGCTTCTAACTCGTCATCCTTGGTCTCAGCCAAAATCATCTTGCGAACTATTGGCAACCGGTCTTCAGCCAGGAACATGTGCTCAGTCCGACAAAGCCCTATTCCTTCAGCCCCAAAGCTTCGTGCGTTTCTGGCATCTGGCCCATTATCTGCATTGGCCCTGACCGAAACCTTATTGAAACGAACTTCATCGGCCCACTTGAGGATGGTCTCGAACTCAGGAGGCGGAGTCGCTGACGTGAGTTCAACGGCCCCAAGCACAATATCCCCAGAACTTCCGTCGATCGATATCTCATCGCCTTCGACCACCGTTATACCGTTTGCTATGAACGACCTGCCGACGATTCGAATCGCGTCAGCCCCTACCACAGCCGGCTTTCCCCATCCCCTGGCAACGACCGCTGCGTGGCTGACCAGACCTCCGCGGGAAGTCAGCACGCCCTCAGAGCTGAGCATGCCATGGACATCTTCTGGCGATGTCTCTTTCCTTACCAGAATCACTTTCTCGCCTCGGTCGTGAGCAGCGATTGCCTCATCCGCAGTGAAATAGACCTTTCCTACCGCAGCCCCAGGCGAAGCTCCCAGCCCCCGGGCTATGACGGTCATATCCTTCGAGGCAAACTGTGGATGCAAGACCGAATCTAGGTGATCCGCGGTGATACGCAACACAGCCTCTTCTTTGGTCAACGCAATAGCAGGCTCATTGGTCATGTCGACGGCCATGCGCAACGCAGCGACACCTGTCCTCTTGCCCACCCGGGTTTGCAACATCCACAGCTTCCCCTGTTCAATGGTGAATTCTGTGTCGCACATGTCCCGATAGTGACTCTCAAGCCTCTCAAAAATATCCATTAACTCGTTATAAATATTTGGAAATCTCGTTTGGAGTGCAGAAAGTGGCTCGGTATTACGCACTCCGGCTACAACATCTTCTCCCTGGGCATTGACCATGAAGTCCCCATAAGAACCCTTCTCTCCAGTTCCTGGATCCCGGGTGAACCCTACACCTGTTCCCGACTTGTCATCCCGGTTACCAAAAACCATAGACTGGACATTTACCGCCGTTCCTAGGTCGTGAGGAATACCGTCGCGCTTTCGGTAGGCAATTGCACGGGGACCATTCCACGAGCTAAACACCGCTTCAATGGCTCCCCTGAGCTGTGCAGCCGGATCCTGAGGAAAAGGCTTGCCTGTGTGCCGTTGCACAATATCCTTATACGCTGCAGTCAAATATTTAAGCAGTTCAGGAGGAACGTCCGCGTCCGCGTCGGCGCTGGAGAGTTCTTTAGCAGCTTCAAACAGCTTGTCAAACTCTTCCCCTGGAACTCCCAGAACAATTCGTCCATACATTGATATGAATCGCCGATAAGAGTCGTAAGCAAACCGGAGATCGTTAGTTTGAACAGCCAAGCCCTCAACCGATTCGTCGTTCAAGCCCAAATTCAGAACAGTATCCATCATGCCTGGCATCGAAAACTTGGCACCCGACCGAACCGAAACCAACAAAGGGTCATCTGGGTTACCGAGGGTTTTGCCCATCTTGCCTTCAAGGACTGCAAGTGCATCAGATACTTGGCCACTTAACTCCCCCGGCCAACCGCCATCGAGATATTCCCGGCAAGCATCGGTTGTGATGGTGAACCCGTATGGCACCGGAAGACCGAGCACAGACGTCATTTCTGCCAAGTTTGCACCCTTTCCACCAAGAAGATCCTTTAACTCCATTGGCGGACGTGGGTGCTTATAATCAAACCCGAATACGTACTGCATCAATCCTCCTAATATTCTTGGATGAGAATATATCCATGGATAATTCGCCACCTAGAAGTCGGTAAGAAATTTAATGTATCTTTACAATCCTGTTGAAACCGCGAGAGTCGGGTTCCGTTAATACTACTTGAAAACCGACCAGTAACTGACTCTGTGAGGTCCCTTACCAACCAAGTCTAGAGACTAAATTGTCTCGCAATTCTGCAATCGGAACTCGAACCTGTTCGGTTGTGTCCCTGTCCCGAATAGTTACAGCATTATCCTCAAGGGAGTCAAAATCAACTGTTACACAGGTTGGAGTTCCCACCTCGTCCTGGCGACGATATCTCTTGCCAATCGACTGAGTGTCATCGTAATCGCATGAAAAAACCGGCGACAAATCCGCGTAAATCTCGTCTGCCAATTTCATCAATGACTCTTTTTTTGATAGCGGCAGAATCGCAACTTGGTATGGCGCAATCCGGGGATGTAATTTAAGTACAGTTCGCGGCTCGCCATTGACTTCATCCTCACAATAAGCCCCTATCAGGAATGCCATCATCGCTCTCGTGGCTCCTGCGGCTGGCTCTATCACGTAAGGCGTGTAGGAGGAATTAGTGTTGGGATCGAAATACTCCAATTTTTCGCCGGAGTAGCTGCTGTGAGCTTTTAAGTCGTAATCAGTTCGATTAGCAATACCCTCTAACTCGCCCCAGCCCCATGGAAAGTCAAACTCAATATCCACTGTTCCCGCAGAATAGTGCGAAAGTTCTTCCTTGTCGTGGTGTCTGAGTCTCAGCATGTGATCCTCAATGCCTAGATCCAGGTACCATTTGAGTCGCTCCTGGTACCAATATTCAAACCAGGTTGGAGCTTCAGTGGGTGGAACAAAATATTCCATCTCCATCTGTTCAAATTCCCTGGTTCGAAAGACGAAATTCCCCGGCGTAATCTCATTTCTAAACGATTTTCCCACCTGAGCTATGCCAAATGGCGGCCTCTTTCGGGACGTCTGCAAAATGTTCTTAAAGTTGATGAACATCCCCTGCGCAGTCTCGGGACGCAAGTATGCAGTCGACGCTTCATCCTCAACCGGACCAACGAAAGTCTTAAACATCATATTGAAGGCTCTGGCTTCAGTGAGATCCGTTGAGCCGCAGTTAGGACACACTCCATCAATATGATCAGCCCGCCATCTCTCCTTGCAACTCCGGCAGTCCACTAAGGGATCAGTAAAGTTGGCCAAATGCCCGGACGCTTCCCAGATTTTTGGAGTTGAGAGAATTGACGCATCAAGACCCACGACATCATGCCTAAGTTGGACCATTGACCGCCACCAGGCATTTTTGACGTTCCTAAGCATCAAAACGCCCAGGGGGCCGTAGTCATATGTCGACCTGAACCCACCATAGATCTCAGCTGAAGGGAATATTATTCCTCTCCGCTTTGAAAGATTTACAATTTTTTCCATTAATTCATCAGAAGCCATGTGCGCTCGATACTACCAGGAGACAAATTACCTGCCTACCAACTAGTTGAGGTTTAGAAAGTTTTCAGCAAGAAATTCCTCCCCTATGGGGTGCGAGCAATTTCCAAGTCGAAGTTGCAAAGGCCGCTACCTCACCATCGAGATCTTCGAGGGTCGATTTCAAGAACCATATTTCCCGACCAATTTTTACCACCTCACCGATGGCCCGGTACTCCCTAAAACCAACCGGCCTCAAATATTGCACTTTCATTTCCAACGTAGTTGCTGGACCTTTCAGATGATTAACCAGATGGCCCATTGAAATATCCATCACTGTAGCAACTATGCCGCCATGAACAGTTCCCTGGGGATTAGATTCAAACTGTTCTCCTTTAAAGCGAACTATGCAAGCATCAGGAATATATTCAATCTCGAGTCCGAGAAATTTCGCCAAAAAGAAAGCTCCAAATTCCAACGAATAGCTGGCCAGAGCTTGATCTAACCGCTGCTTTACCAGCTCTTCATCCACTCGGTACCTCTTCTCATGACGACATCTTCTCACTCTGGCACCCAGCACCAAGGAATTCCTCGGTTTGAAATCCAGGTTGTTGACAAACTGGGAATCACAGGAGTGACTACAGCCTTTAAACTATTGTTCTATCACGCTTCGAAGACTTCGCAACCTCCGATCCAGCATTGTTTCAACTGCCGCCAACGCTATTACTTCAGTTTCGGCGATTAGAGCTGGGTCAACTATCTGTAATACCTTCGAAAGCTTGCCCTCAAGCGACATTGCAATTACACTGACTGCCTGGGTCGACACTTTTCTACCACCACAATGAACTTCACAGAGAGCGCCACCCAATGACGAATCAAATCCCACCAGATCAGTGCTTCCACATACAGCACACCTATCCGTATTGGGCCTGTAGCCCTGCTGGTCTAACAGTTTCCAAATAAATGAACTTAGAAGCATTGCTGGATTATCGCGATCAAGTACCCTTAGTGCTCCGATTGCTAAACGATATAATTCTGGATCAGGATGCTCTTCCTGAGCTACCTGCTCTATCAGTTCAAGAATTACATTGGCTTTGAACAACCGGTCCAGATCTTCACGAGTCAGACGAAATATTTCAATCGTCTCAGCCTGGGAAACCACGTCCAGCTCCCTACCTTTCCAACAAAGTAGGGAGACAACTGAAAGTGGCTCAAGTCTGGCACCAAATTTACTTTTCGTTTTACGCACACCTTTAACTACAGCTCTTATCTTTCCAGAATTCTCGCCAAGCATTGAGACAATCCTGTCCGACTCACCCAGCTTCCAGCCCCGAAGAACCAATGCTGAATCCCTGTAAAGTGTCACCGTTTTCTGATCCTAGCGCCCAGTTGAAAAATCACAATATAGACAACCAGCAATATCATTAGAACCAAGGATGGTCTAAACCCTGCGACAGCGGTAATTAACAGAAAAATGAAAAGAATTATCCAAAGAATCTTTGCAGCACCAGTAGCGGTCATGGGGCGTCAAGCCCGCCATAGCGTCTATCACGGTTCTGAAATTCCTTTACCGCGTCGAACAGGTGTTGGCGGCGAAAATCCGGCCACAAAACATCAGAAAATACCAGCTCCGAATATGCCAACTCCCAAAGCAGGAAATTGGAGATTCGATACTCCCCAGAAGTTCGTATCACTAAGTCCGGATCAGGCATATCCGGGTAGTACATATGCGAAGTAATCATTTTCTCAGAGATCTTTGAAGCAGACACCCCGCTTTTGACAATCGAGGCCACTGCATCAACTATTTCGGCCCTTCCTCCATAATTGAATGCAATTGTTAGCGTCATCCTGCGGTTGTTTCGAGTCAGTTCAATAGCCTCATCCATCCTCTTTATAAGTCGCCTAGGAACCCGCCAGTCCCGCCGACCGGTGAATCTGATGCGGACTCCCTTCTGGTTGAGTTCATCCCTCCTCCGCTCAAGCAATGACTCATTAAATCTCATCAGAAAATGCACTTCGTCGGGAGGCCGCTTCCAGTTCTCGGTGGAAAACGCATACACCGTGAGCCACCTGACTCCAAGCTCAAGAGCACCGTCAATCGTGTCCATCAGGGCTTCTTCCCCAGCTGAATGACCCTGGGTGCGTGCCAATCCCCGCTTGTTCGCCCATCGCCCGTTTCCGTCCATGACGCAGCCTACGTGAACCGGAATCCTCCTTGGATCTATTTCAGCCAAAATTGACCTGGCATCGACATCCACCATCTATCCCTCATCCCAACCTTTTCTTAGCTACGAACCAAGCTGGCTTCCAAATGTAACTGATACTCTTGCCCCACTGCTTCCATGTACAACCGATATGAAAGCTCGTCGTTGCTTAGATGAAAATATCTGCCAGCTCGGGTTACCTCTTTTGCAGAAGGAGTCTTAACAACTGCAGTGGATTGGAGGTCAAATCGGTAAGCTTCCCCATTGGACATCACCTTCCCCACCAACACTTCTGCAATACCAGTGGGCTGTACTATGACGAGCTCGATTGTATCACTCACTTCATCAACCCTCAGATACCCAAGCTCCTGATGCATTGCGGATCCTTGAAGCGACAATGTATTCTGGGTATAAATCAAAAATCCTTTCATGGAATTTTTGAATTCAATTGTCTCGCTATATTCAAATTCGCCAATTTCCGGATAGGAACCGTTCCCCAGACCTTTCCAAGTACCGACTAGCTTTTTCAGCAGCAGCTCTGGAGCACATTTCTCATAAGTCATTACGGCTCCTCCTATAAATTGATTTTGTAAATTCAACACAATGCAATTTAGCAACTAAATTATTAAAAATTGAGAATTCTTGCGCCGATGCGACAATCGCTCTAAATTTCTTATTTTCCACCACACTTTTCGCCGAGTTGGATCCTTTGCACAACCGTCTCCCATTATGCCAGCCTTTTGCTGGACCGGCTGAAACGTAGCATTATTAAAAACCGGGTTAGATAGTCCTCGACAACTGGAAAACACCGAAATGAAAGGCAGGTGCTAGGGATCGCTTCTCAGTAACCTAATCTTTCCAGCGACTGCGCTTTAGATTGCCAGTTGGGGTTTACTTTGACAAATAGCTCTAGAAATGCCCCGGTCGGTAGTTGTCCCCTAACCTCTGACCCAACCAGCTTGAGCACACTACCCCCCTTGCCGATAACAATCCCCTTTTGACTGGATCGCTCAACGTATATCTCGCATCTGATCCTTGGCCATTCCCACTCAGTCACCTTAGATGCGATAGAGTGAGGCAGTTCCTCCCGGGTTATGGCCAAAAGCTGTTCTCTAACCAGTTCAGCTACCCATTCCGCATCGGAAATGTCAGTCAATGTCTGGGGCGGATAATACATTGGTCCTTCGGGTAATCTACGGAATAACTCATCTACTAGCTCTGCCACACCATCTCCTGATTGGGCTGACACTGGAAAGTAACTGGACTTGCCAAACTGCGAAACAGAGCCAAGCTGGTAAAGCACCTTTTCACGAGATGCGACGTCGATCTTATTCACCACCACAATGGCATCTTTTGGAGTCTTTTCTAGAACGTAAGTGTCGCCTTTGCCAATATCGGCGGATGCATCCACCACTGAAACCACAATGTCAACGTCATCAATTGCAGAAACGGCAGAGTCATTCAGTCTTTGACCCATCAATGATCTAGGTTTGTGGAGTCCGGGAGTATCAATAAAGACTATTTGTCCACGATTTTCATTTAAGATTCCACGTATCTGGTTTCGCGTGGTGTTCGGCTTATCTGAAACAATAGATACTTTCTCGCCAATTATCGCGTTTATGAGAGTTGACTTCCCGACGTTGGGGCGGCCGACAATGGTCACAAAACCAGATCTAAATCCGGGCATTAGTTACCTTCAGATTCTCTTGAGCGATCAATAAGCAGGCGAATGCAGCCAATTCGCCGATTGGCAACTTTCTCAGCAGTTAAATGGTACATGCCTAGTTCAACAGTCTCTGACTCGTCGGGAAGATGACCCAAAAGCGATAAGAAAAGACCGCCTATTGTATCCCACTCGCCTTCTGGCAGCTGAATACCCAATTCCTCGTTTATCTCGTCCAGGCTTTTCGACGCAACTATAAGAAATTCATTGTCGGAGACTTCCTCTACTTCCAATTCGTCTAAATCGAACTCGTCTGTTATTTCGCCTACAAGTTCCTCGATCAGATCCTCCAGGGTGACCAGTCCTGAGGTACCCCCGTATTCATCAACAACGATTGCTATATGGAACTTCCCTGTTTGCATTTCACGCAGCAAATCCGAAACTGGTTTGGTCTCTGGAACATAGTGAGCAGCCCTTACCAGCCCCCCCACCTCCTGATTCGAACGGGACTCCCTGTCGGCAAGCATCAGATCCTTGGCCAGAACTACACCCACCACATCATCTATAGTTTCCTTGAATACCGGAATCCTGGAGTATCCTGCATCCAAGGCTACCTGCAATACTTCATCCACCCTGGTGGAAGCCTCCACCGCAACCATATCAGTCCTTGGCACCATAACTTCTCTTGCCACGGTATCTCCAAATGAAATGATCGAATGAATTAATGCTCGTTCTTCAGTCTCAATGACGTCCTCTTCCAATGCCGCATCCGCCATAGCCAACAACTCTTCCTCGCTGACTGCGCCGAGCAGTGGCATAGTCTTGCCTCGCACTAAAAGATTTGTCAGTCCCAAGATGATTTTCGAAAGGATTCTAACCAAAGGGAATCTGATTATTGCACGAACTATCGGCGCTGAAAATAAGGCTGCATTTTCTGGATTGCGTACGGCCCAATTCTTTGGAATAGCTTCCGCCAGAATGAAAATGATCATGACTTCAAACACAGTGCTGATTGCGACTCCGACAGGTCCAAAAAGCTTTACCGCCAACGCACCAACTAACGTTGCAGCCACTAACTGGGAAAATACCGCGACTAAAAGAACTGGATTCAAAAACCCGCTTTGATTCTCAAGCAGCTTCAGCAAAACTGAGCCGCGCTTAACCTTCATCTCTGAAAGCGCTATCGCCTTTACCCTGGTTATACGAGTTAGCGAGGTCTCAGCGACTGCCAGCAGCGCTGCCAAAGCCACCAACAATATGACCACAATGATCACAAGAGTGTCATAGCCAGTCCAATGGAAAGTCGCGGTCTTTGAGGCGACCGCCCCCATGATTACAAAGGTCTGTTTAGGTAAGTCGTCCATATAAAATCAGATAGCCCCTGGCAGCGAGTCATTTTTGTAGTGCAACCTGAGCAACTCCTGCTCCCTTGCCTCCATAACAACCGCCTCGTCGTTCAGTTCATGATCCATGCCAAAAAGATGAAGAATTCCATGTACGACCAGTAAAGCTATTTCATCTTCCAGGCTACCGTCATGGAGATCATTTCCAGCATGCTCCGGTGCGTTCTCATTTGCGATTTCAGGGCATATTACCACGTCACCAAGCAATACCGGAACGGATTGGGAACCCGATATAGCTGGCCCAGGCCCATTATTGCCGGAATCAGGCAGCCTTCCAGAATTGGTGGGATCAATCTCTATGGGAAATGAGAGCACATCTGTCGGACCAGCCTTTCCCATGAACCTTTCGTTCAAGCCCATAATTGCAGACCTATCGACAAACATTAGTGAAAGTTCCGCATTTCCTGAAACTCTCTGAGATTCCAACACAGCAAGGGCGAATTTTAACCAAAAGTCCTCGTCGATCTGGAAATCATTCTGCTCGTTAGCTACAAATACTTCAATTCCCACACAACACTCCATCGGTCAAAAACCTTTTAGTTATTTTCGCTGGCAAGGCTTCATCCTGCCGAGCCAATCCTGGATCGACGTTCCTCACGAGTACCCGCGCTCTCGTATGCCGCGACAATATCAGAGACAATTTTGTGGCGAACCACATCCCGCTTGCTAAGACGAACAAAACTGAGGTCCTCAATTCCAGAAAGGATCTCCTCGAGACCGACGAGTCCCGACTTTCCTCCAGGAAGATCGATCTGTGTGACATCACCAGTGACCACCGCTTTGGACCCAAATCCAATCCTGGTTAGAAACATCTTCATCTGCTCAGGAGTAGTGTTTTGCGCTTCGTCCAAAATAATAAATGAGTTGTTCAGAGTTCTGCCGCGCATGAACGCAAGCGGGGCGACTTCGATAGTGCCTCGCTCCATTAACTTCAAAATCGTCTCTGAATCCATCATGTCGTGAAGAGCATCATAAAGTGGACGCAAGTAGGGATCGACTTTCGCCATAAGATCGCCCGGCAAAAAACCGAGCCTCTCTCCGGCTTCAACCGCCGGCCGAGTCAGGATGATCCGACTAACTTTTTTGGCTTGAAGTGCCTGCACCGCCAGCGCTACTGCTAAATAGGACTTGCCGGTTCCAGCCGGCCCAATTCCAAATGTAATTATACTTTGGCTTATCGCATCGCTATAGTGCTTCTGACCAGCCGTCTTGGGTCTGACGCTTCTCCCCTTTCCGGAACGCAACAACTCGGTGGTCAAAACTTCTGAGGGCTTTTCATCTGAACGAACCATATCAATGGTGCGAACCAGGCTAACCGAGTCCAACTTTTGTCCCCGTTGAAGCAGAGTAACCAGTTCTTCAAACAGTTGGGCAACTCGCTCTGCATCGACACCACTTACGGTAATCTCATTGCCTCTGACCTTGATGTCAGTTTCCTGGAATTCGGATTCCACCAATCGAAGTAATTCATCCTGATGGCCAAGTAACCCCACCATAAGCGAATTATTTGGTACAGATATCTGAACCTGTGATGTTGTCAAACAGTGTTGCCTTTCAGAATGCGCTTCAGACCTTCTTTTGCGGCCATAGCCATAGAATACTCTCTTAACTAACCGAGATGCGATAAAAATTTCTGAATTTTACTTCAACATAGGTTACTGCAACGTTACCTGCGGCAACCCGTGGCTCACCTACTCTGATCAAATCAGAGCCTCAGTAACTGTCGAAACTCAGTATTGTTTTATATTTGATTCCCGGTTGACACCTTCCCCGAAGCTAAATCTTGGCGATTTCCTTAGACCTCTGACCCATGCCACTGCATCTTTCAGCAGGTCACAGATACCTAAATCAAAGATGGATAACTCAGAAAAAAAGAAAATCTGCCGTGCTTATCTAAATGAATGATTCTAAAATAGCTCACTTTTTATTTGCATTAGAACCCAGTTAATTATATATTTGACCGACGCCCGGTCCCTATCAAGATTTCGTTACAACCGATAACGAGGGACTGCTGTGTTCAAATTATTAGCTAAACCAAATCAGTCACACCCAAACCTGTCCGACAAACCAAAAAACCTGAGCAATTCAAAAGCTGCTATTGGATACTCTCTGCTTTCAATATCAATCATCGCGTCGATAAGCACCTTCATAAATTCAGAATTTAAAAATCGTATCGACGCTTATAAGGTGACGACTGACGTAAATTCAAACCAATTAATTGCACCCAGCCAGGTAAAGCTCGTAAAAATATCGACTTCAGATACTCAGCTGGCGGGTGAATTCGCCACCGAAGCTGAAATCACCCACAAAATGACCAGGCACTTTCTTCATAAAGGGCAGCTTGTGCAAATCTCAGATCTAGGCAACCGTAGCGCGCCTTCCAAACCCGAAGCCGAAATGACCCTGGCACTCAAACCTGATCAGGCACCTCTGAACCAGCTTTTGCCAGGGACTTACATTCGAATAATTTCCACCACCGGAAATGGTCAATCAGCCGCGTCGAGAGTAGTGGCAAATGCGATCAAAGTGCTCAAAACTACCGGGGCCTCGGCGAGTTCCCTTGCAGCAAGCCAGGGATCCGCAAACGTACTTGTAGAACTGGCAAATCCAGTAGAACAATTGGCGATTGCTCAAGCGGAAACCACGGGAAATATTACTGCAATTGTGGTTCCCAGCCCAGATACGCCAAGCTTCGATGGGGTGTATTCATTAGATATTTCGAAAATTCCCTAGATATCAAATTGACTAGGCCAAAGCTCAATTAGCCACTGAGTCGATATCGACCCCGATTGTCTGCCTCTACTTGACCAATTTCGAGCAAATATTTGAGAGCGGCACGGGTGGATTGCATGGCGGGAAGAAAAAGGGGCTCTGGGAGCGCGTCTCCGTAAATCAACCGCGTCAAATCATCGCTGCCAATTACCGGATTGGCTTCAAGCTGGCTTATTATCTGCTCGATACGATATAGCCTATGAGCAATGTAGTAGTCAATCACCTCAGTGGAAATGCTCTCTGACACCACTGGTCCATGTCCGGGAAGGATAGTGCGAGGCCCAATTTGCTTCACTTTGGCCAAAGAATCAAGGTACTTCTCTACATTTCCGTCAGGGTAGGAGATTACAGAGGTAGATCGTCCCAATATATGGTCTCCAGTAAATAAAAACTCATCATCTATTATGAAGCCAAGGTGGTCATCTACATGCCCAGGGGTCTCTATGACCTGCAGGTGTCGACTTCCCAGTTGTATTATGTCACCTTCAACTAGCAACTTTCCTGGGCCGAGAACCAGCTTTTCGCGCCTGGCGCTCACTCCCACTCCAAACAGGTTTGCCCACTTGGCAGCGGTTTCGCTATGGTCGAGGTGGTGATGTGTAAGCAAAATACCCACAAGCTCTACTTGGTGGGCTATCAGCACCTGTCTTACAGAGTTCAAATGTGAATCAGAATCAGGTCCTGGATCAATCATCACCGCAGATCCAGATATTGGATCCGAAATCAAATAAGTGTTTGTGCCATCCAGGGTCATATGAGAAGCATTTGGTGCAATTATGCGCACAATTGAGGTGCCCACGCCAGAAATCTGCGGCATACTTCCCAGGCTTGGTAAATCCAATTTTTCCCTCGGATCAACTGGATTGAGATTTTGCGGATTACCCATGACCAACTGCCCAACCTTCAACTTTGAACTCATCTTTCACGATGAGCCTAAGAACCCAAGTCATCCAATTTGGCCTCACACAACAATGTTAATGCTTTTAGCATGCAATTTGTTTGGCACTTTCCAAACTGGACCGGGCAAATAATACCGAATATAAAATAAAACAACTGGCACCCGATTATTGCTGGCTCAATGATTAGACATCCATTTCTATCAGTTCAGCCGAGGTAGCCAATAGACAACCCTAGCGTATTTGAACCCGCAAAAAAGTCTTGACAACTAAGGTGCAGCTGTATAAAGTGATAAAGCCTCCCCCGAAGATAGAATCACGTCATCGTCGATTAGATGATTTTCATATTTCGGGATCCAGATTGACACCTATTGAGGAATTCGTCACCGAAGATAACCATGCCATTGCTCATTCGATTGAACTCGAATTAGTCGACTTTTTGCGGCAAGGCGAAATTGATCTGACAAACAGATCCTCAGTCAAATCAGCAAAAAATCAGCTATCCAACCTTATTAAAAACTGGAATATTCAGCATCCGTCGCGGCCTATAGCAGATGAAGCAAAATTTACTGAAGTGGTGCTCAGAAACCTGATTGGTTACGGGCCAATTGAACCGCTGCTGGAGGACGACGCCATTTGGGAAATATCAGTAAATGGTCCGAAAGAGATATTCTGTAAGCGCCACGGAGATCGTCCATTTCAAAGCCCTGAGAACTTCCATGATGTGCAACACTTGGAACGGGTGATATCCCGAATGCTTGAAACATCAATAGGAGCTACAAGGCAACTAGACCCGTCACTTGGTATCCAGGATGCCCAGCTCCCTGATGGCACAAGACTGCATATAGTCCATCCGGAATTAACAAACAATTACTCCTACGCAATTTCAATCAGAAAATTTGCGAAAAACTCGCTCTCCACAATCAGAGAAATAGTCGAGTGTGGGAGCTTATCTGAGCAAGCTGGAGATTTTCTCTATCGAGCAGTGTCTAACGGTGCCACCATCCTCATTTCAGGTGCACCAGGAAGTGGAAAGACCACATTACTGAACTCGTTAATTGATGCACTGCCTGGAGATCGTAGAGTTATAGCCATCGAGGAGACGCCTGAAGTGCGGATCTCGAAGCCAGACAAAGTACAGTTGCATACTCGGGCAGACCGGTTGGGACGTGAGGAGATTTCGCTAAGAAGGCTGGTAAAAGCAAGTCTCAGGATGAATTCAGAAGTCCTCATTCTGGGAGAAGTCCGAGACCAGGAAAGTTTGCCTTTGCTTTTATCCCTTTCGACTGGAATTCAGGGAATGACCACTCTTCATGCTGTTAGTGCGAAGGATGCTCTGATCCGACTCCGTATGTTAATTCAGCTTTCCTTTGACCACGAAATACCGCTTTGGGTGATCAATCAAATCATCGCCGATGCCATAGATCTTGTAGTTCAGCTCAAACGTACCGAGTCTGGAATTGTGGTTGAAGAGGTAACAGCAGTCGAAGAAGGCTCGAAGGATTCAGATTCGGGATTCATTACCACAGACATTTTCTCATATGACCCTCTACTGGACACGCTGCGTTTTTCAGGCCGGAACCCCTTAAGAATGAGCTCGGTTACCGTTGATCCCAGTTTTTCACAATCTCTGGAAAGACCAAGGCAACTAAAAGAATTAGCAGGTCATCCATGAAACAGGCTGCATTGATATGTGCTGGATGGCTGTTAATATTGCCGACACTTAGAAGACGAAATTCCCCTCCACCCTCTTGGACGGGAGCCATTACCCGTGATTCCACTAAATTCTTCCGCTATTTCAGAGAACAGACGATTGGCCTGATTAATGGAACCAGATACACACCTTTGAGCCATTCCGTCCTTGGAACTTTGTTCGCAGTTGTGCTGACCACAATGACCATTCTCGGCGTTCCACTTATCGCTGCGCTAATCTCGGCAGTTTTGCTTTGCCTGATAACTGTGGCCAGATCACGTCAAATCAGCACAAATCGCCACCGGGAGCTCCGCAGTATCTGGCCAACGTTTTTGGAGCAGCTCAGAAGCTCCATGCTCTCCTCCCAGCGTGCCTTACCATACGTCATGTACGACTCTTCTGGCGGTGGATTCCCATTTCTAATTGATCTTCTTAATATTGGTAAACGGGAATTTGAGACTTCCGGGAACTTCCAATCTTCCCTGAGGCAAATCTGGAAATATGCAGACGATCAGACCACAAGCCAAGTGTGCGCCTCGCTCATAAATACGAAGGGAGCCACCTCTTCGCAGATACAGCACCAACTCTCCGATATAGCCGCAGCGTTAAAAACTCAACAGATCCTTATCTCCGAAGCCGAATCAAAACTGGCCGGCGTCAAAATTGCTAGATTATTTGTACTCCTGATTCCCGCCGGTATGGCCTTGGCAGGTGTGGCGTTTGCCGGCACGCTCTCGCCATTTTACACCAGCACTTCACTAATCCAAATCTCTGCCGCTTTATTAGTCATTGCTATGTGTTGGCAACTTTCAAATCGCTTGATGCAATTTCCAGCCATCCAGAACCCAGCTTTCCAATATCGGGAAAGTAAAAACGAAGAACTCAGATGACTGATTTCATTCTTACCGGCTGCATCATTCTTGCCATCTCCGGCGAATTGCTTTTACGAGACGTAAAACTCCCCAACAACCCTGCAATCAGTTTCCGCGTCCGGGAAAGTTGGAAATATAAGACACGCCTAACCCTCATTCCGCTCGCACTAATTATCGCAGCGCTGGTGCAGTTTCTCTTTCCTTCGATGTCAGTTGACCTCATAACCATCAGCAGTGCCGGACTTGGGTGGCTCGTTGACACGGTAGTAAAAAGCTCTACGGCTCAATTCAGCCATCGCCGCCGAACTCAGCAGCTCAATTTCGCGCTTACACCATTCCTGCAGCAGGTCCGGCTTAGAATCACTGGTGGAAATTCTCTTCAAAAAGCCTTGACTTCAGCCGACAATGTAGGCAACCAGGATATCGAACACCTCCAAAACCTCCTCCGCTCAGGTATGGATATCGAAAGAAGTTCGAAATTATGGCTTGATGATTTTCAAGCGCCGGCAAAACAAAGGCTCGCCGATCTCTGGAGTACCAAAACAACGACTTCAGAGATGTTGGCACTCATTGAGAATCTTTTGCAATGGTTAAATTCCGAGCAGCGCTTCTTTCTGACCAGTGAAATCGAGCGGCGCAATCAACTGGTGTGGATACCAGTGACAGTTGCAGTCTTATTGCCAGGAATGATATTTATTGCAATCCCTCTTGAGGCCACCCTAAAAACGCTCCTCAAGTGATATTCCCCCAGCAACTGACCTTCTACAACCCAAAAAAGGAACAAAATGAACTCTGTTTTGATTTATATGCTCACTACCCTGCCGCAACAGATCTTAAGACATACCAAAAGCGATAATGAAAATGGTGAGGGCGTAGTATCCGCTGCCATCGCGGTAGTTATATTCTCTGCACTTGGAGTTGCCATGTGGCTGGCGTTTAGAAGCACAATGAACACCGCAACCGGCATGGTGAACTCACAAGTAGCTCAACTGGGGAACTGAAATAGAAGCATGCGAACCGAAAGAGGCAGCGGAGTTATAAGTGGAATTGTGGGCATGATATTCACCTTGATACTTCTGATAGGTCTGTCAAGAATAGCCGAATTGGTAATTCTGGATCAAAGACTCAGCGCAGACACTGTCAATTCGGTCCGCATGCTTTCAGTCGCCAGCCATAACCAGGATCCAGCATTTATAGACCAGATAATAGGTCAGCTTTCCACCGAATTTCCTAAATACAAAAACTCGATTACTTGCCAACTGAGCCGACATGGAAATTTGATCACCTTGATTGTCAACTTGGGAAATTATTCTCTCTCGCCATGGCCATCCATTGGCCTGGGCAGTTATCCAATCAGCTCAACAGCTACTTCAATTATTGAACCATGAAAAACTATCGAATGTGGATAAACGCCAAAATAAAAATACACGACCAGCAGGGAATGATAGAAAACATCTTTGTACTTCTCATTATTGTGTTTGCACTGTTGACGACAGGATCAGTTGCAAATGCAGCCCTCACCGCCCAAAGGTACAAATACGGCCTTGATTTAACAGTTCGCAATACAGTACGTGACCTGGTACTTAATCATTATCTCGGATCTGCACAAACTGTAGCGGAAACCGAACTTGAATCTTCTTTTTCCTCCATGGGATTGTCGGAATCAAATACACAAATTACCGCGTCGGAATCACCCGGCCGTTGCGGAACAATAAAAGTAACGGCATCCAAGCAGATATATCCACTTTGGATAGATCAATTTGCCATTACTGTCTCCGCCGACCAAAGCGAGCCACAAGATCCGTTATCCTCAGGGCTGATGGGAACCGCAACATGCATTGGATAAGACACTCCTCCTATGAGAAGCAAATAAAAGAACGCGGATCGGCAATTTTCTTAGCGCCAATGCTGATATTGATGATCGTATATCTAATGGGTTTTCTACTTGACCTGGGCGACGCCCTGACAAAAGCTACTGATCTCGATCAATCAGTCGAAATGGCAGCGGCTTCTGCTACCACGCAGGTCTCGAAGAGCAGCTTTTATGAAACCGGATCAATCAAATTAAACCCTGCTGATGCATATCTGGTGGCTTCGTCAGAACTCCAAAATTCACTGCCGGCTGAAACACGGCTTATAAAGCCCGTAACCGTGGTTACCATTGGTCCAGCAGATTGCGTCCGAGGAACCGTTTCAATACGACTTCCATTTAGGCTGATTCCGGGTAGCGCAGATAGAGTCACTTATTCAACCAGCTCTGCTGCCATTGCCAAAGGCGTGTCCACCTCAACTGTACCTAGTTGTTAGTCGAAAATCCCGAAAACTCAGAATCCGTATTTATGATAAATCAGCCCTAACCCCAAATAAATAGATCGCTCTCAATACTTAGAAGGATAGAGAAGCAGCGGCACGATTTTTCAATCAATAAGCCCGGATTAAAATACTTGGCAATTATTACCTCACTTTACGTCTCGAATCTTGTGCGTAAAGTGATACATAAAAGCCAGTCCTGTATCACAAATTGGCGTATTGAGAGACGGCAAATCGTAAAACAATCACGAATCAGCGGCACCTTGCCGCCCGATCATGCACAAAGTTACTCACATCGTTACAATTTTTCCTGAATGAATATCAGTTCAACTACCATAAATGCATTCATGATTACAATCTCATCCCAAGCTCGACAAAATTCTTTACAAACAGAACTTTTATGGTAGATATTTTCCAGGAGCCAAATTTAAACCACTTAATGCTGTAACATAAAATCAATATTTCAATTTATTTAGTTTGAGACACGTATCCAAGGGGGATGGAGTATGGCCACAGATGGAAGCGATAAGTCGGTTACCATTGAAGCTCTAATGAACGAGCAAAGAACATTTGCTCCTTCTAATGAGTTCACATCTCAAGCAAATATAAACTCGCCTTCTATCTACAAAGACGGCGAAGACTACGAAGCTTTTTGGGCGGCTCAGGCAGAGAACCTTCACTGGCGAAAAAAGTGGACTCAGGTCCTCGACTGGAGCAATCCACCATTTGCCAAATGGTTTGTAGATGGCAAACTTAATGTCACCGAAAGCTGTCTGGATCGTCACTTGGAAAAAAATGGAGACAAAGTCGCATATCACTTTGTCGGGGAACCAGGTGACGAACGCACAGTTACATACCGAGAACTTTATGAAGAGGTTTGTCAGTTTGCGAACGGACTCGCATCACTAGGTGTGTCTAAAGGGGATCGGGTCGCAATCTATATGGGTATGACAATTGAACTCCCCATAGCCCTTTTGGCATGCGCCAGATTGGGTGCCCCCCATTCGGTTGTATTCGGTGGATTCAGCTCTGACGCCCTTAAGGACCGAATAATAGATGCCGAAGCCAAAGTTTTGATTACCTGCGATGAATCACGTAGAAACGGTGGAACAATTGCGCTCAAGAGCTATGCGGATGCGGCAATAGCCGATACGCCTTCCATTGAGAAGGTAGTTGTAGTGAAGCGCACCGGTGCCAAGGTAGAGATGAAAGAAGGACGCGACATCTACTACCACGACTTAATCAAGGATCAGCCAAAGGATCGCCCAGCAACCGAAACCGACTCCGAAGACATGCTTTACATTCTTTACACTTCGGGAACAACCGGGAAGCCAAAGGGAATCGTTCACACCACTGCTGGTTATTTACTTGGAGCCTCGTTCACGCATAAAAATATCTTTGATATCAAAGAAAATGATGTCTACTGGTGTACTGCAGATATCGGATGGGTCACCGGGCACACCTATATTGTTTACGGCCCGTTGGCCAATTGCACCACCTCTGTGCTTTACGAGGGCGTACCCAACTATCCAGACAAAGACAGATTTTGGGACATCGTTGAAAAATACAAAGTCACGCAAATCTACACAGCTCCCACAACAATTCGAACCTTCATGAAATGGGGAACTGAATTTCCGAAGCGACATGATCTGTCCTCGCTAAAGGTAATTGGGACAGTTGGTGAGCCAATAAATCCGGAAGCCTGGATATGGTATCAACAAAATATTGGCGGAGGTAAAACTCCAATTGTTGACACATGGTGGCAGACAGAAACAGGCCATGCAATGATCGCTCCATTACCTGGAATAACAACAACCAAGCCGGGCTCAGCAACGATTCCATTGCCTGGAATATCTGCAGATATCTTCGACGAAGAAGGCATGTCGGTGCCCTGGGGTGGAGGGGGCTATCTGGTACTTACGCACCCATGGCCGGGAATGCTTCGAACTGTTTTCAAGGACCCACAACGTTTCATAGACACCTACTGGTCCAGGTTCTCTAAGCCAGAAGAAAATAAGTGGATTTATTTTGCAGGCGATGGCGCCAAGAGAGACACTGACGGCTATTACTGGTTACTCGGAAGAGTTGATGACGTAATGAATGTGTCTGGGCACCGAATATCCACCTTGGAAGTTGAATCTGCTCTCGTGGATCATCTTGACGTTGCCGAAGCCGCAGTGGTAGGCCGAAACGATCCCATAACCGGCCAGGCCATAGCCGCTTTTGTTACCCTGAAAGGTCACGTGGTAGGTAACGAAGATCTGATAAACGAACTTCGCGAGCACGTGGCTGAGAAAATTGGGAAAATAGCCCGGCCCGCATCCATTGTCTTTACCGATGAGCTGCCAAAAACCAGGTCCGGAAAAATAATGAGAAGACTGCTTCGAGACATCTCTGAGCAAAGGCAACTCGGAGATGTAACCACCTTGGCAAACGCAGACGTTGTCAAAGACATTGCAGCAAGAGCTGCTGAATCGGCTTCCTCCAAAGAGGACTAGTCAGAAAAATCTATCGATTGACTTCCCTTAGCAGTGTCATCAATCGAGCAAAGGTTTTACCCGAGCGCGCATTGGCGCAAAGATGCTGGATGGATCGGCTATCCAGCGGAAAACAAAAGCATTAATAAGACTTTTTCAGTAAGCTGAAAAAGAAAGGAATCAATATGGCGGATAATGCTCCAGTCGTCATTGCAGACCCAGCTCCGCTTGGTCTAGCAGGCTTTGGAATGACGACCTTTGTGCTTAGCATTTTCAATGCTAATTTGGTAGATGCCAAATTGTTACCAGTTGTATTCCCACTTGCAATTTTCTATGGGGGAATTGCACAGTTACTCGCTGGAATGTGGGAATTCCGACGTGGAAACACCTTTGGTGCGGTTGCATTCACATCATACGGTGCGTTCTGGTTAGCTTTTTGGTTCTATGTCCACTCAATAGCTGGCGGCCTTCCGGCAGCAACTGCATATCAAGCTACAGGACTGTTCCTCCTAGCCTGGACAATCTTTACAGGAATTATGATGATTGCGGCATTTGGCTTAAACGGAGTGATCAAGGTACTTTTTATTGTACTTTTCATCACCTTCCTCCTACTGACAATTGGAACATACGCCTCAAATGCAAGCATCGGCAAGATTGGTGGCTACGTAGGTATCCTTACCGCATTAATTGCATGGTACGGAGTACTTGCTCTAGTTTCCAACAGCGTGTTCAATAAAGATGTATTTCCAATGTTCCCCAAAAAAGAGTAGAACAGCCTTGATCACTAAAATGGCACTTTCAGCCTGCGGGTTGGGAGTGCCATTTTTATTCGCACCGTAGGTTCTTCCTTCGGGACACGGTCTCTAAAAGAATGACTCAAATGGGGTCCCCTCAAAGTGTGAACGAACCCGGTCCAGTGATTTGTCAGTAATTCCATCTTTGAGTATCGCCTCGACGAGCTCCCCAAAGTCAAAATAAACATTTGCCTGATCCAGGTTCCTGAGTCGAGAGAGCAATTCACTGACTAGTAATGCGTCTCCTCTCTGGAGGGCTTCCAGAAGCCTAAATACAACATTTACTGCTTCACGCTGTATTTTACCGTCACCCGATTCCATGGGTCTCCCTGTACCTAAGGCGGACAATACAGGATTTGGAAACACTCATATTTGAAAAACCATAAAGGTGAACCTCCCCGCCCTTACGGACGGGGCTTCTGGCCTCGCCGTTTGGTTGTGTTCAAACGAAGGTGCTTCGGCAGCTGTGGCAAGCTCACATAATAACCGGACGCCTTGGATTCACGCTTTACCAACCGCTAACCCACATTTACTTTCCAAGTGACAATCTTGCTCTCTTCAACCAGTTCTCTTATCCAAGCTAACGACTCTTGCACGACTTCCTCGGTATCAAAAAACTCTATTACCGTGGGAAGATGTCCATTCATGTAGATGAGATCTCTGGCACTGTGAATCTTCCCATGAGCTCCAAATCCAGAAACTGCACGGAACTGCGTTACACCTTTGATCTTATGTTCGTCATGTAAACGAGTAAATATCTCATCTACAATTGCGTGATGATCTTTTCTCTCTCCCTCAAGCACATAAATCCTGGCGATTGTCAGCTCCCGCATCATGCCCTCTTTTGGCCAACATTAAATTTCTGCTTAACCACGAGTAAAGCACTTAAATAGTCCCAAATCTATTATTTACAAATTTCGCAAGGAAATTCGCAATTAACTGTAGCGCTACCCGGTTATGGCCTCTCAAGAAGGCAACTGAAACGTATGCGAAAAGATGGACTGGCGGCAATTAGCTCATACATAAGACCCTTTACCAGCGGTAATTCAAAAGTGTGAAGTTTTAGTTGAAGGCAATAGTTGACCCCGTAAACCAAATCTGTTAGCCTGACTTTTTAAGAATTGGACTGGTGATGGGGTTCACCACTATAACTGCTCAGCTTGAGCTAATGACTCCTATTTGGTTTTGCTTGCAACAAGTGTGCACACCAAAGGAGGATAATTGACCATCAGCCCAGTTCTGCTCCAGATCGCCCAGGTTTTGACTGTTCTGGCCGGATCACCACTACTCCAGGGCTTCATCTTAAAAATGGAAGAGCGAGTGCAGGGATGCAAAGGTCCTTCCGTCTTCCAGCCTTATCGTGATATCCGAAAATTGTTGAAAAAAGAGCTGGTGGTAGCGGATACCGTTTCTTGGGTATTCTGGGCTGCGCCGGTAATCGCGTTTACTTCGATGTTGATAGTTCCGATACTTATACCGGTATTGACCAATTACCCACTTCCCCTGTCAAATATGGGTGACATCCTGGGCGGAGGACTAATCCTCACACTGGGAAGCTTTGCGATCCTTCTTGCTGGCCTCGACAGTGGACAACCATTTGGAGGACTTGGATCGTCAAGGGCAGTAATGTTAACCATTTTGGCAGAGCCCACGCTTATATTGGTTTTCGTTGGCATCACCTTCTTGGATCATTCGATGCTTCCATTTGTCGCAAATCATGTCCTGGTCCGAAGTATGTCCGTCTACCTCAGTCCTGCCCATCTATTCCTGGTGTTGGGCTTTTTGATCCTACTCACCGTTGAAACTGATCGACTACCAATTCATTCCTCGATACACTTCGAGATCTACATGATCGACGAAGCCCGAATTCTGGAATATTCAGGGCCTTTACTGGCGGTTCTCAAGTGGGCCAGCTGGATGAAACAATTCATCCTGTATACGATCTTCCTAAATGTATTCTTCATTCCCTGGGGTCTATCCACCACCGGAAGTTTGGCCTCAATGGGCCTGGCTTTGATTTGGATCATTGCCAAGTATGCGGGGGTTGCCCTGATCATGATCGTCATCGATACAATTCAGTCACGCCTTCGGTTCTATCGCTATCAAGAACCACTGGCCCTATCGTTTTTGTTTGCCATTGTTGCCCTGATCGCAAATCAGCTATGACCCGCCGAACCTAAGGAAACCCGAGTGTTCATTATTCACGCCAGCTCCATCGCCGCTTCTATTGTCACAACTCTGATTGCAATTGCATTGGTTCTCTCTTTTGCAATGCTGGGATCTCATTGGCTCAAAAATCACATACTAGCTTTTGCTGGAGAATCCTGGGTAATAGCTATTTTGTCTGGCGCAGTAGCTTATTACGGAAACTATAAAGAGCTTTACCTTATTGCAATTCTCACAGCCCTTTTTCGGGGCACAATCCTTCCACTTCTACTGATGCGTTTAGCCCGACGGCTCGACATAGAACGGGAGTTCACTCCTCTGTTCCGGCCAGCATCTGGAATGGTCGTCGGAGGACTGCTTATAGTGGTAGCTTTCGCGGTCAGCAACTCTCTTGGCACCAAACTGGGTGTTACAAACAAGATCGCGCTTGTAGCACTTACCGCCATGTTCGGGCTTAAACTGATCGGTTTCCTACTAATGATCGTCAGATCCGAAGCAATCAGTCATATTCTCGGTCTGTTGGTAATAGAAAATGGAATTTTCCTTGGATCACAAATCTTGGTTCCGGGCCTGCCTTTCCTCCTTGAACTGGTGATTCTATTTGATTTGTTAATAATCGTTATGACTTTTGGCCTTTTGGTCCGCTATTTGAAAACGCACGCCGGAACTACATCCTCTCAACAACTGCAGAAACTGGTTGGTTGAATATGACCCTGATCCTGATTTTGTGGCTTATACCAGCTATCGCAATTGTTATAAACCTCCCGTCCCCTTGGAAGTTACGAAGCGACTACATAAACCTTGCCGCAGCGCTGGGAGTCTTTGCCTGCTCACTGATTTTGCTTATATCCACGTCGAATGAGCAATCAAATCTCCTACATGGGTATCTAATAATCTCCTCGTTTGGCAACTGGGTGACCTTCTGCGTTAGCACGGTATATCTCTTGGCTTCAATTTATTCAGTGGGCTATATACCTTTACTGAAGCTAAGTCCCAGCCATACCCGTAGGTTTTACATGCTTATGGAAGGCTTTGCACTGTCAATGCTGGTGGCACCATTCATGAACAATCCAGGACTTTATTGGATTGCGATTGACCTGACCACTATTATTAGTGCTTTTTTAGTTGGAATTGAAAGGGAGCCGGAAAGCATCGAAGCAG
This sequence comes from Actinomycetes bacterium, assembly GCA_021803345.1. Lineage (GTDB taxonomy): Bacteria > Actinomycetota > Acidimicrobiia > Acidimicrobiales > Acidimicrobiaceae > SCQM01. Next base: position 11,805 of record JAJZLS010000018.1, on the reverse strand, counting down.
CCTGGAAATACCTGATAGTGGTTTCCGCCGGGCTTTCTCTATCGCTTTTAGGAATAGTTTTATTTTACTGGGGCGGGACTTTTCACCTAGGACCGGTTTATCAGATGACCTGGAGCTCGCTGCACCAGGTTGCAAATCGCATTCCCCCCTCTTTTTTGCTTCTGGCTTTTCTTCTGGTACTTATAGGGTTTGGCACTAAGGCTGGTTTGGCACCAATGCATACATGGTTGCCCGATGCGCATAGTGAGGGCCCGGCCCCAGTATCAGCCATGCTCTCAGGAGCATTGCTCAATACCGCTTTACTCGGAATTGTAAGATTCCTGGCCATCCTAAACGGGACCAAAGCTTCCGGACCAGCACATCTGGCAATGATTGTGATAGGAATTTTCTCGCTGATCATCGCAGCGCTGTTCATAGTAAGGCAAAGAGGAATAAAAAGACTCATGGCCTACTCGAGCATCGAACACATCGCCATCATCACCATAGGTTTCGGATTCGGTGGTACCCTCGGCATAGCGGGGGCTCTCTACCAAATGTTCAATCACTCAATTAACAAGTCTCTGATGTTCTTTGGAGCCGGCAATATGATGCGAGGGTATGCGTCCAAAGAAATAGGCTCGATTCGAAGAGTCCTTAGCAGCTATCCCGCCACAGGAGCCGCGTGGTTACTGGGGGCCATAGCCATAACCGGAGCCCCACCCTTCGGCCTGTTCCAGAGCGAAATGTCAATTTTCAGGGCAGGCATCATCAGCTCAAACACCTGGGCACTTTGGATTGTGGTAATAGCGCTAATAGTTATCTTTATCGGATTTCTAAATCACTTTAGGTCGATGTATTTCGGATATGAGCCAAACCCAGATACGGTTCCAACCCTAAAGATGAACGCTTGGCTGGTATCGCCAATGTGGCTTGCGCTGATAGCTCTTTTTGTATTTGGGATCTGGTGGCCTACGGGACTGATGCAATTCTTTATTCGAGCCGGAAGAGGACTCTGATGGAACCACTAACTCGTCAAGTGACAGAGCCAGATCAGCTAATTGAACTTGCCAGCACCATCAATAACACTGGCGGAAGATTCATTATGGCATACCTTAGGTACTCGGAGAACATCCCGGAGGTGGTATACCTGGTCGACCAGGGCAGCAACTTGGCGTTCACCGAACTAGTTCTGCGAAATCACACCAGACTTCCGTCTCTTTCAGAAGTTGCACCGCTGTTGAACTGGTATGAAAGGGAAATCATGGATCTTTCAGAAATTGAGTTTGAGGGAAATCCAGAACCATTTCCCCTGGTGCTGCTGGAAGGTATGTCACTCTCGATAGGTCCGTTCAATCCTTCACAAACACAAGTTCCTGAGCTTTTCGGGACTCCAACCCAGCCGAAATTGCCTGAAGTGATCGAGGATCAAGTCCAGGATCTGTTTTGGGGACCCGTTAGAGGAGACATTTTAGAATCCGGAGAATTCCATTTTGCCTATATTGGCGAACAGATCCTTCACTACACCCCTAGATTGTTCTACAAACACCGAGGGATCGAATCCGGCCTGACTGGGTCGTCGCTAACCAAGGGACTCGTTCTGGCAGAACGAGTATCTGGGGTTGGTTCTGTTTCGCATGCAGTAGCCTATTGCGCTGCAATCGAAAATGCCTTTCAACTTGAAATACCCACCAGAGCACAACTCATAAGGATAATCCTGTCTGAGCTGGAGCGGATTTATAACAATTTTCACTTCTTTGCCAACCTATGCAAAACAACAACTTTGAAAGTAGGAGAAGCGTTCGGTGCCTTACTTGAGGAAGAAGCCAAACAAATCAACTGCAAGATAACCGGAAATCGGCTGCTCCGAAACGTTCTTGCGGTTGGTGGATTGAGGCGAGATCTTGCAGTTGAAGAACTTTCCACGCTTCTTCCACCGCTTCGGAGAAAAGCCGAAGACTATTTGGAAGCTCTTTCGGACACCCAGAGCCATCTTGACAGGTTGATTGGTACCGGGATCTTATCTCAAAACCTGGCCTTTGAATTTGGAGCAACTGGTCCGGTGGCCAGTGCCTCCGCTATAGCACGAGATCTGAGGGTAAATCACCCATACTCTGGCTATCAAAACATACAAATTGACGTGACAACGCGTTCATCAGGAGATGCACTGGCACGGGCAGAGGTCCGCAAATCAGCCCTGTTTAATGCATTCACAATTATCGAACAGGCTTTATCACTGATTCAGCCCGGACCAACGAAACTCGATAACATACCGGTCCCGCCGGGAACTGTCGATGGATTGGGATGGTCTGAAGGACCCCGAGGATCCTGCTTTTACGCCATAAGGATTCGAGATGGATTACTTGAAAGAGTCAAAATCAAATCGGCTTCCTTCTCAAACTGGAAAGTATTCCCACTAACGGTTCACTCAACCAACATGATGGATTACGCAATAAATGAAGCAAGCTTTGGCCTCACTATTGCAGGAGCAGACAGGTAGATCAAAATGAGAAACTGGACGCTTAAAGGAATTGCGGCAGGCAAAGCCACTACAGATTGGCCATATCCAGACGATTTGGATAATGGCCAGGAAAGAATGCGTGGATTTCCAAAATTCGATCCCAGCCGATGCGAAACATCCTGCCAGGCATGCATAGACATATGTCCTACCGCCGCGCTGTCAACCAACCGTAGCGAAGATATTGCTTCAAACGTTCAACTCGACTTCGGGAAATGCATAAATTGCCAGATTTGCATTGAAACATGTCCAACTGACGCTTTACAAAACTCTGCAGATTTTATGTTCGCGGCAAAAAATCGAAATGACCTGATACGCAGCCAGCAGCCTGTCACTGAAGCTGCCGACAGGCTGAGATCGAAGATCGAAAAACACTTTAAAGGAAGCTTACACGTACGCCATATCGATGCTGGATCATGCAACGGGTGTGAGTCAGAGCTGGCGGCTACCACCAATCCTTACTACAACCTTCATCGGTTGGGAATCTTCTTCACACCTTCCCCAAGATTCGCAGACGTTCTTTTAGTTACCGGAACAGTTGTACCGCAAATGATAGGGCCATTACAAAGAACTTATCAAGCTATGCCGAATCCTAAATTCGTTATAGCTGGAGGAACCTGTTCGATTTCAGGAGCACCTTTCGATTTTGGATATGCCGCCGGCAACGGAGCTGACCCGTTCCTCCCGGTGGACGTCTATCTTCCGGGCTGCCCCCCTTCGCCAGCCTCGTTCATCTTTGCACTCCTACTTCTCACTGAGCGTGTCGAGCAGAAGCTAAAGGACGGCAACTATGAGTAATGACCTGGTACTCATAGGGTGTTGCCTGCTGGTTGCTTCAATCCCTTGTGCATTTTTGCCCAAACCATCGCATTTATCTAAAAGTTTTTTTCTTTTAGGAATTATTGTTCTTATTTTTGGTACCGGGTCAAGTCTTCCATCCGGAACCAGCCAGTTCGACTTGCTGCTGAGCGCCGGAGGGGAAATCCAGTTCCGCATTAACCCATCGGCGGCTTGGCTCATGCTGTTCGGATTGATACCAGCCCTGCTCGCAGGTATTACAGTTCAAAATCGTCAGCATGATAATCAATGGTTTGCGGCTGCTTCGATAACCATATTGGGAGCTATCGGTGTTGCCTGCCTTGGAGATGGGATATCTTTTTTAATAGCCTGGGAAATTATGAGTCTCGGTGGCGCATATCTCCTTATGAGCGACAATAGAACAAGTAGGCTTGAGGCAGGAACCTCCAACCTGTTTATGCTCTCACTCCTTGAAGTTGGAAGCATTGCACTATTTCTTGGGATCCTATTCCTGGGAGCAACCAATCCCAGCTTTAGTTCATTTGCTTCCTCCTGGGTGAGCTTCTCCACCCCCGCAAGCGTGGGTATTGGAGTGCTGTTTATTATTGGATTTGGTGCCAAGCTGGGCATACTCCCATTTTACGAATGGTACCCTGCTGCATACTCAAGTGGACGCGGAGCATCAGGGGCAATACTCTCGGGAATAGTGTTGAACGTCACCTGGTTTGCCCTTGCAAGATCAGTTTTGAAGTGGATGCCAAAATCAAAGGCCCCGATCGAATTTGGGATCCTTTTAGTCGCTTTGGGCGTGATTTCCGCAATACTTAGCATACTTTACGGATTTCAGCAGAGCGACTGGAGGAAACTCCTCTCCTTTTCAACTGCTGAAAATGCTGGCCTGGCTGTAGCCGCTCTCGGAACGTCCCTGATATTTCGCTCGGCTGGTCTAAACGAGCTCGCCACCATGGCCTTCATAGTCGGGCTTTTGCATCTAGGAGGACACTCGCTTGCCAAAGGCTCGCTAATGGTTACCGCCGATCACATCCACCACAATGCCGGCACTTACGAAATTACCCAACATGACGCTCTTTCGCAGGCTCCCTGGAGCCTTGGACTTGGTGCCATTCTTTCCGGTATTAGCCTATCCGCTTTACCACCGATGGCAGGATTTGTTACAGAGTGGTATATTTTCCAGACTGTATTCCACAGCTTTCAGATTACAAACAACGTCGGTAAAGTCGCCTTGGCGTTAGGAGGGGCAGGAATCGCTCTGACTGCTGCCGTGTCATTGGCAACGATGGTGAAACTGATTGGAGTTGGTCTCCTTGGAAAACCCAGAGCGAATCCAAAAATATTGCCTGGTCAACTGCAAAAAGTTGAAAGCATTAGGCCCCATGTTGTGCTTGGCCTTGGCATGTTCGCACTTATTTACTCTTTAGGCATGATTTGGTGGATTAAACTACTCAAGCTATCTGACTGGCCACCATATCCTAAAGCGGTTCAGGACATGGTAAACGGTGTTCTTCTGGTACCCTTGTCGTCAAGCTTTGCATTCATTTCCCCACTCCTTCTTGCTGTCACAGGAGGACTACTGGCCCTTATCCCACTCGGGCTCATTTGGTTGCGCAAAAGCGGTCTAAACAAGTACCGGAAAGTACCACTTTGGGCTCACGGGCTTGAAAAGGTTCCCACCCGGAGCAACACAACTGCACTCGTATTTTCCAACGCACTAAGGCAGTTCTACAGTTTCATCTACAGGCCAACTACAGTAGCTCAGTCAAACGGGAACTCAAAAGGATACTTTGTAAAACAGATAAATTTTGAATACTCTGAAGCACCAATATTTGGACCGCTCATATTTTCTCCAGCTGTAAAGATAGTCAAATGGTTGGCAAAAAAAGCATCTGTCATACAAATGGGTTCTATGAATCTGTACCTTCTTTACATCGGATTGATGCTTCTAGTCATTCTCGTGATAGCAATATCTGTTTGACGTCGCACTCTTGATTGCAGCCGTCTTAGTGAAAGAATCACACTAAGTCGAAAACCAGCTCTTTTTCACAGCTGCCTATGGCGTTGACTGTAAAGATGAGGCACCGGCCATAGTTACAGATACCGATTACCCTACTCATGAATCAAAATAGACCGCCCTAAAAAGTCTCCCGGTTTTTCCATTGTTATCCCGGGCTTCTGGTCGTCTGGGAATTTCAAATATTAGACCAGGGATCTCGGCTTTGCAAGCTAGTAATCCTCGACGAATCGATCAATGACGGATCAAGTCTGATGCTAACCTGATTTGCGAGCCGCCTACCCTCCCGGGTAAGGCGAAGGGTGTCTTGTTCGCTACCTAAGAGATGCCCGATATCTACGGTACTTGTAAAAGAGTCGGCTGGCACTCCAAGCCTGGTTCTGACAAGCAACTCCAGACCCTCTAAAATTCTGTCAGCGGGCATAGTTTGCCGACTTCCCGCTATCGCCAGCGTAGATGTACTCACCGCATCCATATAACGCTGGTAGTTGAATATATTCCAGGTGCGATTGAACTTCAAATGTGAGTGAGCAGAGCAACCTAACCCAAGATACTCCCCTTGCATCCAGTAGTTCCAATTATGTCTGGAATGCCTACCTTGCTTCGCCCAATTTGAAATCTCGTACCACTTAAATCCGAAACTCTCAAGCATCTGGTCAATCAGATCGTAGGCATCAGCCTGAATATCCTCATCCGGATATCTAGTCAAATCTTTAGAAAGAGGGGTTCCCTGTTCAACAGTAAGAGCATATGCAGAAATGTGAGTCGGAGGTAGTGGAAAATTCATAACCGTATTAATTGAATCCTCTAAAGTTTTGAGACTTTCTCCGGATGCTCCATATATAAGATCAACTGAATAATCCTCAAAACCTGCTTCCCCTAATGAATCGATGGCTTTAAATATCTGGCCCGAATCGTGATCTCTTCCAAGTGTTCGCAAAGTATCTGACGACATGCTCTGAAGACCGAACGAGATCCTGTTCACCCCAAAACTTTTATAAGCTGCAAGTTTCTTTAGGGTTGTTGATTCCGGATTGCACTCAACGGTGATCTCTGCATCTTCTTCAACTTCCAGATTATCGATCAGCATTCCCAAATATTCAGGCGGCACCAACGACGGGGTTCCGCCACCAAAATACAGCGATGTCGCCGCGGCAAGATCACTCATATCTTTACGGTGTCTGTACTCCTTGAGTACAGATTGAAAATACCTGCGATACGATTGCTCGGCATCGGTCCAAGTAGCAAAGGCGCAATAATCGCACCGTTTTGAACAAAAGGGAACATGAACGTAAAGCCCAAAGCGACTGGACATGAAATTAACCCTAGACCTCTATCGTATCGATGCGATCACGAAGCCTCGAAATCAGCCTAATTGACAATCCGTAAATCTAATTCTTCGAGCCTTCGAACCATCTCTTCCACAGTGAGCTCGAACAGACACGCTATAACTTTTAGATCCTCATGTCTAATGGTGATCATGCGCCCGTTAAAATCCTGCCTCTGAACCTGGATCATGGAAAGATACCGCCTCAGAATCTCCTTCTCCGGACCTTCCAAAAGGTTCAATTTCACTAAATCAACGGTAACCTTTATACCCGGGTCTGCCACCTGAGTTTTTCTCTCATCTACTCCGTTGACCGTAAATGACTCAACCCTCTCTTCCCCTTCCTTTATTGTGGGGAAAACATTTCTCAAGGGCACTATCAACGCCTTAGGTGCGGTATCCTTAGGCAGCAACTGATCGACTGGAACATCGTAGAGTTCGGCGAGTCTTTGAAGCCGGGGAACTGAAATAGACCGCTCTCCGCGTTCATAGGCGCCCAAGACACTTGCCTTAAATTCTTGGCGTGAAGCAGCTTCAACTGCATGCAATGATAGGTGCATCTGCTTCCTGACAGAACGAAGTCTGGAGCCCACCTTGCGTGCATAACCTTCTGATATTTGATCTTCGTCCACAGCCATATTTCTAGTCGGTAACCACATAAAGTCAATCTGTTTATTTTATTCCATCACTTACAGTGTCATTACGGCGGCAATAAATTCCCACTCAGAGATTAGAGGATGTAAAACGTTTCATTGTCAAATATGCAGAAGCTGCTACCGCTGCGGTCTCCGATCTCAATATATTTCCTGAGAGAGATGCATGTTTCGGAACCATTTCCAGCTCTTCATCAGAAAATCCCCCTTCTGGCCCGATAATAACCGGAAAATCAGGGTCTGGAACATCAGCAGCCCCATATGTGCATAATATACACTCCGAGTGATTCTGCACAAAATCCCGGAAACTTACAATCGGAAATAATTCGGGCAAATATGCAGCGCGCGATTGCATAGCTGCTTCTCGCATCACCCTCGCCAGCTTCTGAAACTCTTTGCCCGATACGTCCAGACCCTCACTCCGGGTAGATGAATAATTTGAATGTAAAAAGTGGATTTCGTCCACTCCAAGTTCCGTCATTTTCTGTACTGCCCAGCTTGCGCGATCTAGCGCAGGTACCGTTAGTGCAATCACGATTCTTGGCGAAAGTCGCGGTTCAGTAAAAATTTCACCTAAATTGCTAAGGACAATCCCCTTGAACCTTCTCCCTTGAGCCACGATACTTAAGGTTGCTTGACGCCATCGTCCTTTCCCATCACCGAGAGTTATAAGATCTCCGCTTTTAAGCCTGCGGACGACTCCCAGGTGGTACTGATCATCTAAGCCGACCTCTGGCGACTCCAGATCCTCGATCAATACATGGGCAATTCCTGCTTGAGGTAGCATCGGCCGGTTGAAATCCTTATGCACAGAATTATTTAAATGCCGACTTTATCTTGGAAAAAATGCCGTGATCACGATCGCTTACGTCTTCGCCCCGTAATTCAGCTATCTTCCTAAATAGATCCTCCTGCTCTCCATCGAGATGAGTAGGAATCTCTACCACCACAGTCACTATCAAATCGCCCCTCTTGTTGCCACCCCTGACATCAGGGACACCACGGGATCGCAGCCTAAACTGAGTTCCAGGCTGAGTCCCTTGGGGTATGACCAGGTCTTCCACCCCATCTAAAGTCTCAAATTTTAGCGCTGCGCCTAAAACAGCCTGAGTAAGCGCCAAATGTAACTCGCAGTGCAGGTCATTGCCATCCCTTGTAAATCGAGGATGGGGCTTAACCCGAATTTGAACGTAAAGATCTCCTGGACGGCCTCCTCTTGGTCCAGCTGGGCCACGGCCTGCAAGTCGAAGTGTCGAACCGTGATCCACTCCAGCAGGAATCTCAACTGAGTAATTTCGCTCCTCCGTCCGCCGTCCTTCGCCTCTACAATCAGGACACGGAGTAGTTATGACAGTTCCCTCTCCCCGGCAACGATCGCATGGTGCAGTTGTGACCATTCTGCCCAAGATAGACTGGGCAACCCTGCGAACCTGACCTGCCCCATTGCAAACAGGGCAGGTACTCGAAGTTGTACCTGGTTTGGCACCGGATCCTGAACACGTTCCACAGGTCACCGGTAAGCGTACACTGACCTCTTTCTGGACACCAAACACCGCTTCAGTAAATGCGAGATCTACAAATACCTCGGTATCCGCACCTCTCTGGGGACCAGTCCTTTGATTAGAAAATCCACCTCCAAAGGCCGAGCCAAAGAAAGTTTCGAATATATCACCCATACCGGAGCCAAATGGGCCTGTGTCTCCCATCCCGCCTCTTAGGCCATCTTCCCCATAGGCATCGTAAATTCGTCTTTTTTCTGGGTCTCGAAGAGTTTCGTAAGCTGTGGTAATTTCCTTAAACCTGTTTTCTAACTCTTTGTCGCCACCATTCGCGTCGGGGTGCAGTTCACGGGCCAGACGACGATAAGCCTTTTTAATTTCATCGTCGGATGCATTCCTGGATATACCTAAAAGGCTGTAATAATCTTTCGGCACTAACCTCTGCCCTCACTCAATCTCTTGCCTAAACCCGTACTTACAAGATTAACCGCAGCCAACACTTTGGGGTAGTTCATTCGAGTTGGTCCAACTAACCCTATAGAGCCTACCTGCTCACCTTCGACAATATAGGGTGATACCACAACCGAACACTCAGCCAATGGAGGAATTCCAAGCTCAGTCCCAATACCAACGTTTCTTCCTCTGGCTAAAACATCGCGAATTAAAGTTACTACCAAAAAGTGTTGTTCCAAAGTTGCTAAAACTTTTCTAACCGTGTCAACCGCATCAAATGCGTTTGCCACCTTGGAAGCTCCCTCTATGTATACCTCGCTGTTTTCAGACTTGAACTCCTTGAGCATTGAAAATGCAAGCTCACATAGATTATCAAGTTGAGGATTCTCCACTAATGGAAGGTCGGACAAAGATCCCACAACACTCCCTCTCAAATTCCTGGTCAAGAAATTAGACACCTTTTCTAATTCCAGTTCATCGATTTCCTGCTGAACCTCCAAAGATTTCTTGCTTACCACGCCTTTGGAGTCGACCATTAGTAGAAGAATTCTTTTGGGACCTAATGAAACCAGCTGGACCGACCTTATTCTTACTGTCTCCGGATCCGGACCCGTGACCACTGCAGCATAGTTTGTCAGGTTGGTTAGCAAACGAGACGTATCACTGAACATCTCAGCCAATGCACCGTGGGCTTTAGTAAAAAATTCCTCAATACTCTGAATCTCTGGCATATCTGAATTATTGGCATCTTTGACAAAAGTATCTACGTAATATCTGTAACCCTTGTCAGTTGGAATTCTCCCCGCGCTCGTGTGAGGCTGGATCAGGTACCCTTCCTGCTCCAGGTAGTTCATTTCATTTCGAATAGTCGCAGATGAAACATTTATCCCAGACAGACGGGATATGTGAGTAGAACCAACGGGTTCTGCAAGTTGCACGTACTCATCAACTACCGCTCTCAAAATAGCGGCTTTTCTGTCATCCATAGAACCTGACATATATCCGCCCTTTTCTACAAATCACTTATAGCACTCTATTCTAGTGAGTGCTAACGAATACGAAATACACAATTAATCACAAGGAGATAAGATCCGAACGGCAAAGTCTCAATATGACTAGCCTTCCAACCTCAGACAAGTCCACCTATGACCAGCATAACTAAGGCGCAACCATTGGCTTAATTGATAGAGTGCCATCCTGCTGCCAGTTTACCGAGTAAGGATCGGCCAGGTGGCCTACAAAGTTACCATCATCGTCGTCATTTGCAAAAGCAAGTAATAGCCACTGTGAATTTCTGTCTTGGATTAGCCGCCCCGCATACAGCTCGTGATTCGTGAGCAGCTGAGCATTCATTATATCAAACTGCGCAACCACCGATTCCGCCGGAACCGCCCAAACGCCACCTTCTCCGCCGCCCTTTTCCCCTGCAGCCTTCCGCACTGCAGAAAACTCTCGCCGAAGGCATGAAAAAAGCAATACCGGTCTACCGTTAACAACGTTTATCTGAGTAACTTCCAGATCCCCAAATCCTCCACCAGCACTACTAAGTGCGGGTTGAATTTCCCAATCCATCAAGTCATTGGAAACTGCGTGGCCCACCACGCCTCTATCATCAACTACGCCGTCTTTCGACCTGGCAGTTATGTACATGTGCCAGCCATGCCCGTCGGGGTCTGGGAATACCCAAGGATCTCTCCAGGTCTCGTTTGGCCAGGTCGATTCACCGAGCTTCTCATAAAGGCGGGGATCTGCACTGATGACGTTAAAATCGGGTCTGCTGTCCCAAGTGTAGAGATCGGAAGAGGTCTTCAAACCAATTCGCTGTATCAGCCCACCTTCATCCTTGCAAATCCCGGTATAAAACATGTACCACAGCTCGTCGGGTCCTTTTAGCACTGAACCAGTCCAATGCGACATGTCATCAAAACTACTTGGAGAACCCTCCGGCGACGGGTGCATTATATCTTCACAAACTGTCCAGTTGAATAAGTCTGTCGATACTGCATGACCCACAGAAGTCCCAATGTGGCGATCATCTGGATTTCTGACTATATCGTGCCTACCGTCAGGGGAGTGAAATACCTTCGATGCCCTGAGAAAATATATATGATATTCTTTACCGGTATCGGCGATCCAAAAATCCCAAGTCCAAGTATCTTCTAGCTGCAGCACAATCAGTAATCTCCCTATCAAAACCATCGGAACGCGTGGAAACTAGAGAAGAAACTTCGCTTTCCCATCCCTCGTCGCTTATAAACTCTGAACCACGTATCACCCGAAAACTCTTCCCCGGTTCAAACTATCAGGGAAAACTTGGTTAATTATTGCAGAAATCGAAATAATTTCTCCTAAATATCGGGAATTCCCTCCAGTTAGGAAAACCAGGGCAATTCTTTCTCACGCCATCCACTGACGATTACATTTATCAAGAATCAGTAATAGATAAATCAATTTCTCACACCAGTTTGCATACAAATTGCTTAGGTAAATCCAGTAAGTTTGCACACCGGCACGAAATCTTTTAATTAAATGGCCTTAAAACCCTAGATGAA
>JAJZLS010000085.1 GCA_021803345.1 Actinomycetes bacterium | reverse complement strand
AAGAAGTTTCTCTGTTCTAGACCCAGATTGTAGACAAACCGGGAATCAGAGCAGTGGCGGACTAAGACCACTTCGTTCTCTTGGTTTGGGTACAATCTCTGTCCGATACTCATATAGTTATCTTAATTCCTGGGTGTTATTTCAGTTCAAGGTCGTAAAACATGTAACGGCTTCGCCGTTAGAGCTATCCTTCCCCTCCCTTACGGAAGGGGATTGTCGCGCTTATTGATCATAATTCGCCGAATAGAGCAGACTAGCAAAGAGAAAATCAAAGATTAACCGTCCCTTGCACCACTGGTGATGAAGTGGGCTGCACTACTCCGCCCGTTGGCTCCGCAGTGATGGCAAACATCTGAACAGGTGCATTGGGACTGATAACGAATGGAATCACTGTTGGCTTAGAACCAAGTAATCCGAGAGAAACAAATTTTCCATGGACCTCACCCCATAACTGATAGGTTTTAGTGCTTGGGAGCCCAGACAGATTCTGGGAAATCACAAAGTCCCGACCCGAGGAGGTAAGAGCTATCGTGACTTCACTACCCCCTGCTGGGGTACCCCCCGGGGTTAAGGGAATCCTTCGGGTAGTGGGTTCTTCCAGTGCTGCCTGGACCGCCTGGTTATAAAGAGGCTTTTTCGATAAAGCCTGCAATTGGCTGACTTGTGAATTCAAATGGTTTACCTGAATCCCCAGAAAAACCGCTAATACTGCAGCCGCTCCCGCAACGATCGAAAGACTGCGCATTACCAGGCGGCTACGCCTGCTTCTCTCGATCGGAATCACCTTTGATTCTTCGGCTGCTGAATTACCCGATTGGGAGCTTTCGGGTTGATCAACCACTGGCGTGGATAAATTTTCCACTTGAGGTTTTGGTAGACGAGCAGCCAGCTTTCCCCAGTCTGGAGCTTCGCCGCTTCCAATCTTCTCAGAAATACGATCCCAAATTTGAGGCGGCGCTTCAGTGCCTGAGTTGGCCAAAAAACCCGCTACCTCGAGATGCTGAGCTACTTCAGCACTGCACCTTGGACATTCTTCCAAATGCCTCTCAACTAAAACCTTTTCCTCGGGGTCAAGCGCATCCAGAGCGTATACCCCTAAAAGTTCCTCTATCTGGTCGTGATGAATACCACCGTTGTGTGAATTCATAGTCCTGCTCCTGCGGGTTCAAGCCCGCTCTCCACTAAATTGACTCGCAATTTAGATAATCCAATTCTAATTCGACTCTTTATCGTGCCTTCTGGGGTATCTAGCATCTCGGCCACTTCTCTATAGGTATGACCCCCGAAATATGCCAGCTTTATTGGCTTTCGCATCTCTTCGGGAAGGTCATCGACGCACTTTTTCACCTTCTCCGCCACCGCCATATCCCAGACCTGATGCTCAATGTCGTAGCCGGCTGTGGCAGTCTCACGAGTTGTCTTTGTCTCTCGCTGCTTACGGGATTCCTCCGAGCGAATCAGGTCCACTGATTTCCCGTGTGTCCTGGCAAGTAAAAACGACCTCAAAGAACCTCGTTGGGAATCAAATTTTTCCGGATGCTGCCAAAGATCTAAAAATACTTCCTGCGTAATTTCTTCGGCAGCATTTTCATTGAGAAGGACCTTCATCGCCAGGGCGTATACAGCGCCTCCATGACGCCGATATACCTCCGCCATTGCCGGTTCATGCCATCTGGCAATCGCTACCACCAGATTGGCATCGCTTGCACTCTCTAAATCGATCATCACATTTCCTGTTCGGAACAAACTGGCACTGCGGATTAATGATCTTTACACTAATTGAAATACTCTGCTGAGTTCGACGATATCTAAACAGCACCTCGCACGAGGCAACTTCACACCTGTGCAATGGTTCAACACTTAAACGGTCGGAAATCCTAACCAAATGTAGCGTGGCCTTTATAGGCTGGGTCCTCTCACCAGGATCCGATTTGAGCTGACCTGCCGGTTATTTGAGCTAATTTGATTTCTGCTGTGCTGTGCAAAAATTACTAGTGCCAGCAGTATGAACAGAGGAGCGCTATTTATATCTGTCGACTGGCCGGTAGTTATTGCCCCTAATGCCTGGCCAAAGACCCAATATCCTATTACAACTATCGAACCAGCTGCCAAACTTGCTTTTCTGGTGGTAGGGAAAAGATATCCAATACCCACCAAAAACTGAATCACTATTAGTGCTATTACAAGAGTGATTCCAAGTGAATGGACAAAAGAAATTACCTGATTGTCCAACCTCGATAGCCACCCGGGAGAAACAGATGCGCTTGATTTTATCGCTTGAGATAGCGCATTCGAAGTCAACTGCGAAGGTAGCAGAGCATATATTGCTCCCAGAACCCACAAAGCCGGCCATGATACATCAGCTAGTCGAACACTAATTTTGCTGAAAAGCCGATCCATTCTTTGCACGACTGATCCAACCAGAGACTCACCTTTTACCGGTACTTGCGAGGCGTTCTCTCTGGGCCATAATGCGATGCTTATTATCGAGTAGAGGATGGGGGCCGTTGGAAATCCCACCAGCATCAGGCTTCCTCCTGTAAATAGTCCTCCCAGCCCATCACCCACATACCAAACCCCTATCCCCCAGAAGAAAGAGGCAGCTAGCGCAGGTTTGAGGGTTTTCTTACTAAATAGACCGAAAGCGATTGCAAACTGGGCAAGCATAAAAATTACATTCAGCTGGGGACAGTGAATCACGATTCCGGCAATCCACAACAAAGGTTCTCCGAGTAGGGCCGGCTGGCCCATGGCCGACCCCTTGATAATGGTGTTTCCGAATGCTTTTGAAAACATCCAAGGTTGTGCCTGCAAAATCGCATCGATCAGCCAAATCACTCCCAATGTTATCTGAAGCGACCTTTTAGATAGGCGCATTTCAGACGTTGTCAGAGCATAGCCAGCTCGACTTGAGACAAGATGAGGAGTTGTCATTATTGTTCCTTGCAGCTCTAACTTGTAGGTTTTGACGATGACAGCACAGCAAATACCACTGTGTTACTGAGATAACTTCGGGTGACGTGATCGAATACACCGCTGCAGGAGATCAGCCGTAATGCGGCAAAATTGGTATTTGAATACACGGTCGAGGTGGGAAAAGCGGACTTGGGATACTGCCTTACCGCAGTAACTGTGAAAACGGCAGTGGTGCCATCCTTTAAGTTCACATAGATCTTGTTCCCAGGTTTTAGCGCACCGAGTTCAAAAAATACCGAGGGGCCCTCTGCTGCGGAATCAATATGTCCCTCAATAATCGAAGGTCCGACTTCACCAGGAGTGGGTGAATATTTATACCAGGCGGCTTCGTTGTATTTAGGACCTGGGGAAGGAACCTGAATAGTCCCATTTGGATTACGTCCAAGATACTGAAGGTTTGAATTGACCTTGACCGCCGGTATCGATATTGAAAGCGGATCTGATCTGGCCAAAACAGGACCGACTATCTGCTGTACCGAATCTTCATATGCCACCTTGTCCAGGGGGTAATACTTGTAAGGATTAACGTGACCAGCTGCTGACTTAGCTGGTTGGGGCGCATGATATTGAGATGCAGCAGCCACAGCTATCAGCCCTAAGCCCGCCGCCACCGTTGCCGATGACAAAACCGTAACTGAAAGCTTGTTTCTTATTCGTGTAGTAATTGAAGTCTGTTCTTTAGACGTACTTTGTGCTCGGTTCCTAAACATGACAACTATTCGAAACCAGAGTTGCATCTGGATTAGATCAAATTGGAGAAATCGCGCGATACCTGTTCACAGGGGTAATTACAAAATCTTTCAGATATTTCCCATCCACTATTCCAGGTGGCTTCGAACAGTGTCCAGTTACCCATCAGTGAAGGCGATTCGATTCTGCAGCGACTGCCGAATCAATTCAGGTCAGGTGGCCAACACGCCCTAAGAATCAGACGCAGAAAGAGAAAAACAAATGAATAAGAAAATGAAGCTCCGGATGCCACTTTTAGCAGCAGGTGCAATTGGACTTGGTGGATTAGGCATGGGGGCAGCTTTGGTGGCTCCACAGGCCGCGTTCGCCTCGACCCCAACCACATATCAGGCAACCTTGAACCCGCTCAACAATGCACAGGGAGCCAGCGGTCAGGTGACTCTGGTGCTCAACGGCAGCCAAGCTACGATCACCGAACATGTGTCCGGCTTAGCCGCCACCTTCGATGGTAAGCCCTATCCTCACGTTCAGCACATTCATATAAACGCTCAGGGAGTATGTCCTCCGCCTTCGGCAGACGTAGATCATGACGGTGTAATTTCAACAACCGAAGGGCTTCCTTTCTATGGCCCAATTGGAACTTCACTCACTTTGACCGGTAGCACCAGTCCGGCTGCTGGAACCGACCTGGCCACTATGCCCAAAGGATCCAGCTTCAACTACAACAGGACAATTACCCTGGATTCTGCGACACTCTCATCACTTGAGGCTGGCAAAGCAGTGGTAGTAGTCCATGGACTTGACCCAAGCACCCTTAGTGCCAAAGCTCAGAGCGAGAAGAGCGACATCGTTCCAACTTTGCCGCTGGCTGCGACCTCCCCCGCCCTTTGCGGACCACTAGTAGCAAACCAGGTGTCATTCACGCCTTCAGGAGCTGCTTCGACTGGAGGAGGCTCAACATCTAACGTACAAGATGTTGCGCTTTTCGTAGCAGGTGGAGCTCTTGTTGTCGGTGGCGCAACAGTCCTGGCAGCCAGGAAATTCCGGGGCCTTGGATCCAAAGCATAAATATCGCATAACCCAAAGCAAATGGCCACTCCGGAAATTCCCCAACTGGAGTGGCCATTTCCATTTAACTCAAAACCGGAGATTCAAACCGATCAGATTACCATGGTGGGATCACCAGTTAATTTGAGGAATCTCTTGAATATTTCGCTGATAATCTCAACATTTGCCATCATTTTTCTGGCAGAAATGCCAGATAAGACAATGTTCTCTTCAATTATTCTCGGCTCTAAAATGACTCCAAAGTGGGTGTTTCTGGGAGCCTCACTGGCATTTTTAGCCCAGGTAATTATCTCAGTTGCAGTGGGGGGGTTAGTTTCCAAACTACCCAAGCAACCGCTAAACATCGCAGTCGGAATCGTCTTCCTCATTGGTGCCTTGCTTATTATCCGAGAAATCCTATCCGATGAGACTGAAGAGGAAGAAGCCTTAGCCAGAAAAAGCGCTCGCCTGGCTCCATTGAAACAAGTCCTGGTTGCATTTTCGGTAACATTCATTGCCGAATTTGGCGATCTTACTCAAATTGCCACCGCAAATCTGACAGCCAAAAGTGGAAATCCGCTTTCAGTTGGAATTGGCGCCTATTTAGGTTTACTAGCTATAACGGCATTGGCGGTTTATTTCGGTTCCACGTTACTTAGCAAAGTTCCCCTCAGACCGGTTCAATACGCGAGCATTGCAATTATGGGGGGTCTAGGAATATTTACCCTGGTTAACGCCATATAAGCATCATCGGAAAGTAGTAACTGAAAGATATCCAGTCTAAAATGGCGGTTTCAATTTCTTCGCTGAATTGGTCAGATCCCAGGTTCTCAGCGAGCGCCTGACACTTCTTTCCAACAATAAAGTAAGGTCTTATCAGCTATATAAAGACTGAGGTTTACCGCTTCGGCATGTTTATAACTCTCAATTTGTATTCCAAGGTAAGATTTTAAAATGGCAGATATTGAATTCTTTTTTGACCCGATATGCCCTTGGGCATGGATCACCTCCAGGTTTGCTGTCGAGGTTAGTAATCTCAGAAAATTAGAGATCGAGTGGCGTTTTATTTCGCTGAAACTTATAAATAGCCATCGAGACTATGAAAAAGAATTTCCCTCAGGTTATGTAAAGACCCACGGAAGGGGTCATAGAATGCTCCGGGTTGCATCGGCAGTCCGGCAGGCCGAAGGAAACCTCGCAGTGGCAAATCTCTATAGCGCACTTGGAAACAAGATACACCTCGAAGCCAAGCCTGAGGAGCTCGATAGCGAACAAGGTGTAATCGAAGTTCTAAAGCTCGCCGGACTTTCCGACGCGTTCGCGTCCGAAGCCAACAATACAGATCATGACCAGCTGCTAAGAGACGAGACCGATCTGGTAATCTCCCGTGCCGGCAATGATATCGGCACGCCGGTAATCACCTTTGCCCCACCGAATGGACCATCTTTCTTTGGTCCAGTGATTAGCAGAATTCCGCGGGGCAACGAAGCTTTGGAACTCTGGGATGCGGTCGAAAAGCTTGCCTATTTCTCCGGTTTTGCCGAACTTAAGAGATCCTTGCGCAGCAGCCCTAACTTCGAGTAAAAGGTTAAAAAGGCAGATCGGGATTCGAATACCGAATCGATCCCGGGCTGACCGGGTCCGATTCCACCAACCTACCTAGTGAGTGTTAATAACCAAGGTTATCCTCAAGAGAGCGAGAGTTGTTATGGAAAAATTTGACATCGTTGTACTTGGCGCAGGCTCTGCCGCTGAATGGATATGGTCTGAATTTTCAGATAAAAAAGTGGCAGTCATTGAAGCCGAGCGAGTTGGAGGCGAATGTCCCTTCGTAGCATGCATCCCTTCCAAAGCGCTGCTTCGGTCAGCACAGGTACGCAGAACTGTGGCCAAGTCAGAATCACTCGGAGCAACCTCTAAAACACTTCAACTAGATAACGATAGGGATGCCTTTGCGGCGATGATACTTAGGCGTGATAAGGTTTCTGAGTTCCGTAACGACTCCAGTAATGCCGATGCTCTAAAACGCAGCGGAGCAACCCTGTTCCGAGGTAAAGGGTTCATCCTGGGTCCCGGAAGAGTTAAAGTCACTCGGCCGTCCGGAGAGGAAGTACTACTCGGCTATGACCAACTGATCATAGGAACTGGATCTTCAGCATCAACTCCTCCGATTCCTGGACTTGATTTGATTCCTGTCTGGACAAGTGACCAGGCTTTAAGCTCAAACAAGCTGCCACAATCCCTGGCCATTTTAGGTGGAGGAGCTGTCGGGTGCGAACTTGCCCAGGTCTATGCCACCTATGGTACAAAAGTCACCCTTATCGAGATGGCTCCCCACCTCTTACCAAAGGAAGAGCCATTTTTAGGAGAAATTCTTGCCCAAAGCTTCAGTTCCATGGGTATCGACGTCCAGGTAGGCGCTGAAGTAAAGAGAGCTGTTGGGACTGAAATGGGCGCTCAGATTGAGCTGGCAGGTGGAAATGGCACCGAAGCCGAGCAGATCTTGATTGCGGCCGGCAGAACTCCAAATGTGGACGGGATTGGTCTCGAAAATCTCGGTATTACCCCGGATGCAAAAGGGATTCACATTGATAGCAGCTGCAGGGTAATCGGAATTGACAACGTTTGGGCCGCGGGAGATGTGACTGGAGTAGCTCCATTTACTCACACCGCTAATTATCAGGGGCGAATAATAGCAGCCAACCTTAAGGGGCAGAACCTGGAGGCCGATTACCGTGCCATTCCCAGGGGTGTCTATACAGATCCACCAGCAGTCGCAGTAGGACTGACCTCCGAAATGGCCAAACAGCAGAATATCGAGATAAAGACCGCAACTATGTCACTATCTGAAACTGCCAGGGCGGCAACTGACGGCACCAACACTGGAAAGTTATCATTAATCGCAGATGCCAAAAGCAACACCCTGATTGGAGCAGCAGCAATTGGTGCTGGAGTCGACGAAATGATCGGAGAAGCGGCACTGGCTATCCGGGCCCAGATACCTCTAAAGATTTGGGCAGATCTGGTTCACGCATTTCCCACATATGCAGAGGCCTACGAAGCCCCCTTGCGCCAACTAGCCGGACTGGTTGTATAAATCTTCTTAACGAGTCGAATATCTAAAAATATCCGAGATTAACATATCAAGCGGAATTTAGAAACAACTCAGGTAAATAGGCTTTTCAATCTCTCACAAACAACTAAAAACAAAATAAAATCAGCGGAGAGGGAGGGATTTGAACCCTCGGACCCGGTTTCCCAGGTCAACTCATTAGCAGTGAGACCCATTCGACCACTCTGGCACCTCTCCAATTTGTCTACGCGACATTGTAGGAGATATTAACCTCAAGACCTTCCAACAAATGCCTCAAATCTAAAACCGAACTAACCGACCTAGGGGCAACTATACTTCCCAAAGTTGGCGGTACGCACAACACACCACCCGTGTGATTTATAAATTAGGAGCGAGTAAGTGCACGCCAATACCGAATTGATGACGTTTTTACAGGCGATCATCATGGGATTACTTCAAGGCGTAACAGAGTTATTCCCAATATCGAGTCTTGGGCATTCGGTAATACTGCCACAACTTCTTGGCTGGACCCAAATCGTCAAAGCACAGTCCGTAAATAAATCTTTCTTCCTAGCGTTCCTAGTGGGACTTCATGTGGCAACCGCAGCTGCTCTTTTTGTGTATTTCCGAAAAGACTGGATGGAAATTATTAAAGGAATTCTACAAACGTTCGTTACCCGAAAAATCGACACCCCGGTACAACGACTTGGGTGGTTGCTGGTGGTTACCACCATTCCAGCTGGAATCATGGGGCTTTTATTTGAGCACCTGTTTAGAACTTTATTTGCTAAACCGTTGGCAGCATCTATTTTCCTTTTCATCAACGGCTTGATACTTGTGGTTGGAGAACGAAAAAGAAAACAATCCCAACAAAAGCCAAAGAGACTGCACGCTAAATCTACCTCTCGCATGCTTCGAAATGGACACCGTCAACTGGCTTCGCTTGAATTCAAAGAGGCTGGAGTTATTGGTGTCGCTCAGGTTTTTGCTCTCTTAGCTGGAATTTCGCGTTCTGGAATCACTATGGCTGCAGGACTAGTCAGAGGTATGGACCACGAGGACTCGGCTCGGTTCTCATTTCTATTAGCAACCCCAATCATCTTGGCAGCCGGTCTTTATAAGCTTCCATCACTTTTTGGTTCTGCTGGCTCTGGAGTTAGGCCGCAAATACTGGTTGGCGCTATCGCGGCATTTATAGCTGCATATTTTTCTGTCTCCTACCTGGTGCGCTATTTCAAGACCAACAATCTCTACCCTTTTGCTATTTAGTCCCTGGTGATCGGCGCTGTTCTGTTTATTCACTTTTTATAAAAACAGGGTGACAGCTCTTGGATGCGGTTTCTGGGAATTCCTTCAACTTGGCCATCTAATATGCGCCTCGTATGGTGATTTAAATTCCATGCGACTATGTTTTATTCGTAAGCTTTTAAGGAGAGAAAACTGACACTTTTCTACATCGCACTTTTTGGAATTCTTGGCGCTTGGGCGAGATACGGACAAACCATTCTGGTACAAAATATCTTTGGTAAATCGTTTCCTTTGGCAACACTCTCGATAAATGTGCTCGGCGCATTCCTAATGGGTCTACTTTTCACTCTGACTCTCGAAAAATTGAGAATCTCGGGCGCCGTAAGAGCTGGAATTCTTACTGGAGGACTCGGGTCCTACACCACATTTTCCACCTTCTCGATTGAAGCATACAGCCTGTTCCAGACAGGGCATCTGGTCAAGGGCGGGCTGTATATAGTTTTGTCGGTCGTTCTGGGTCTCTCAGCAGTCGTTCTTGGTGTATGGTTAGCTCAAAGGTAGGAAATGTAAGTGTCTGAAATGACAATGGTCAGAATCTACATCATCGAAGGTGAGCGAAAACGGCATCACTCACTTACCGACGAAATATTCGACCGACTCCACCAGGAACACAAAGTAATGGGAGTAACTCAATTCAGAGGAGTCGCCGGCTTTGGAAGCCACGGAGTTGTCCATTCAGCTGACCTTATTCATATAAACGCGCACCTTCCTATAATTATTGAGTTTTTCGATCAGGACGATGTGGTTGCTGAAGCGCTGCTTTGGATACGTGAGTTGGTCGATCCAGACCGAATAGTAAGTTGGAAAATCCAAGTCGGCTAGTTTTATAAAGCTACTAAACTAGGTACCGTCAAAGCTGCAGAATTCTCACCGCGTTTCAATGAGCGAATCTGGTCTGCGGACAATACTAACTTCGATTAGTACCCCCAAACTAAAAACAAATATAAAGCCTGGCGGGACATGATTTCAGAATCTAAATCTAAATCTAACCCTAACTTCAAAGACCTGTACCAAGAAAGTATCGGGAAGCATTTAGTCGCAATATTCCAAGGCAGCGATAACACGGCCCCTATATTCTGGGGTGCAGGGGCAGTTGCAATTTTAACCATTATTCCAATGGAACACTGGAATAGGTTTCAGCTTGCGTACCTGATAATCTCAGAGCTATTCACCCTGGGTGCTACAGCTTTGCGAATATTCAACAGCTCATGGCAACCAAAGTGGTCCAACGCTGTTGGAATTGTAGTCGCTTCCCTTGGAATCAGCGGTTTGATATGGATTACCAAAAACTTCTCAATGAACCTTTCGGTCTTGTTTATATGGGTAGCACTCTTTGCGGCTCTGAACTTTACCATAAAATCGTTAGTATATGTCATTGGATTGATTGGAGTTGAATACGCAACAGTTTTGATTGCTAGCCATTCAGGAGCTCCCATCGAACGCTGGCTTGAGATAATTGGAACGGCACTAGTGTCCGGAGGAACTGTATCTCTTCTGGTAGCCGAGTTGAGAAGAAACTCCTTACAAGACCCTCTTA
This sequence comes from Actinomycetes bacterium, assembly GCA_021803345.1. Classification (GTDB taxonomy): domain Bacteria; phylum Actinomycetota; class Acidimicrobiia; order Acidimicrobiales; family Acidimicrobiaceae; genus SCQM01. The sequence goes on along the minus strand of JAJZLS010000085.1, from coordinate 29,864 downwards.
CTAAATTACCCAACAGGAGGGCTTGGACCTCCAGACTGAAAGAACAAATCAGTCAGACATCCAGATCTTCTTTGCCATTAAGTATCGCAATTATAGACCTCGACCAGATGAAGCAAACCAACGACAATTTCGGACATATCGCGGGAGATCAGATACTAAAAACAATTGGTTCAGTCTGGCCGTCACTTCTAAGAAGTGGATGCCAGCTGGCCAGAATAGGCGGCGACGAATTTTCGATTATTGCTCCAGATACAGACGCGGCAGGACTAGAGACCGCAATCCTGCGAATGAAAAATGCCACTCCGGGAATTACATTTTCAGTCGGTATAGCTACTTGGGATGGCGCTGAATCAATCGAGCATCTCGTCAGCAGAGCTGACAAACTGATGTACAAGATGAAGATCGAAAAATCTCACCCAATTACCAACGAGGGATGACACAACTTTCTAAATTCATCGAAACTCAATGGTTATCGATTTTTGTAAACTAAAAATCGGAGACGCGAGGTAGCTAAAACGCCCGTAACTCGCCTTATCACAGCCAAGCCAAGCGGCTTCAATATAATAATCACCAGAGAGCCAAATATTAGTCCTCCAACCACGTCACCTGGATAGTGAGCACCTACGTAAACTCTGGCAAATGCCAAAAATAGTCCTACAATAAGAGCAAGAATACCCATTGGAACATCCACCATGAGCAGGCCAACTATCATCGCACCAGCAGCCGTGGCATGGTCAGATGGAAAAGTAAAGTCGTGAGCTTTAGGCACCAGTACCTCCACACCTTTTAGTGTGTAATATGGCCTAACACGTCCCACCAGGTGTCCCAATGGCTGGTTCAAACCAACGGCGACAATCGTACCAATTCCAGCCCATGCCACATTATCGACCGACCATTTTGGATCCTTTGAGCCACGAGCTCTAAAGTAGGCTATTACTCCGATAATACCAATAACAACAATTCCACCATATAACGCGAATACGCTCATAAAAGAGTGTGCAAAAGCGGTGTGGCGAGCAAAGTTATTAACGTCCAGATACCACCGCGTGTCCAGCTTTGTAATCGAACTCATGACTCTCCCAATATCTTCTCAGCCAGATCCATCTAGCTCCAGCCAGTCCCATAATACGCTAGATCGGCTGGAGCTGCTTAGTTGCACGTCGTGTTCAGCTACATCTCATTTAGTGAAAACTGGAATTGTGGATTGAATTTACTGGCTAATAACTACCAATGTGATCGCCAATATCATTACTTAGGTCCAAATAAACACTTGGCTTCTAAAAACTCAGTGATATTCCATTTATTATGGTATTGTCAGCCACTGCCTCAAACACCGTGGTTGTACCTCATAAGCTACTTTCTTAGGAGTTAGGGTTCAATACGGTTCCAATCTTCAAAGAGAGATAGGATCAAAATAAACGGTCGTCAAATACCCCCGCCAAACGCTAACTCCATACAACCAGCAACCAACAAGTGAAAATAACCCGTGACTTTAGAAAGTGAGAATTTGTGGAAATCGATGAGTCTCAAGAAAAATCACCATCTGAGCTAATTGACCAACGGATCAAAGAACTCCCCGATTGGCGCGGAACTACCCTAAGCAAGATCCGCTCACTAATAAGAGAAGCTGATCCCGAAGTTTACGAAGAATGGAAATGGAGAGGGGTTCCGGTATGGTCATTAGACGGAATTATCTGCACCGGAGAAACTTATAAAAACGTGGTAAAAATGACCTTCCTAAAAGGTGCGTCCCTGGACGATCCATCAAATTTATTCAACTCCAGCCTCGAAGGAAACGCCAGACGTGCAATCGACTTCCATGAAGGTGATGAAATAGATGAGGAGGCGCTGAAGGGATTGATCATGAATGCCATTGTCCTCAATAAATCTAAACGCAGGCGCTGACAATCGGTTATAGCTCAATTGCCCCGAGTGAAGGATAAATCGATGCCTAAACTAACCTCCGACTCCACCCGTCATTTTGGAAAAGTGTTCAATCATGTGGCTCAGGAGTACGACCGCAATCGCCCAGGATACCAAGAGCAACTTATCGATCGTGCCTGCCAAATTGCACAGTTAGAAAATGGAGATAGAGTCCTGGAAATTGGCTGTGGGACTGGCCAGCTTACGCAGTCCCTTCTTGCCAGAGGCCTCGCGGTGACGGCGGTCGAACCTGGTGAACAATTGCTGTCATTAGCAGCACAAAAGGTAGTGGGTCCGGGAACTATAGAGTTTATCAATAGCCGATTCGAAGACGCACAATTGCCAACCAACTACTACAAAGCCGTATTCTGTGCTTCGGCCTTCCACTGGATTGATCCCGATGTCAGCTGGACTAAATCGGCTAACTGTTTGAAACCCGGTGGCGTGATCGCCTTAATCCAATACTTTGGTCTCATCGAAAAGCAGACCTCAAGCGACTTAGAAGCTCAGCTAACCGCTTTTGCAAAAGTCGAACCAACCCTTGCTGTTGAATGGCCTCATTATTACGAGCTAGATGCAATTATAGATGGGGTTGCAAAACGCCAAAAAAACATATCTGAAGCATGGGCATGGCTTGGAAATTACGATGTTGGGCGCAGCGAAGTAAGCAATTTGTTCCACGATCTCCAGATCGCAACAATTCCGATTCTGATAGAACAAACTGCAGACCAGCTGATTGCTATTCTTCGCACAACTTCGCCCTATAATCGTTTAACCAATGAACAGCAAAGGGACCTCGAGTTAGAATACGCACTACTGTACGCCAGGCTCGGTCGGCCAATCCGCTCAAGCACCGTAAATGTCTTGATGACAGCTCGCAAAACTGGCCGATAAATTCAGGTCGACTCAAGTTCATTTCCAAGTTGATATTGTTACATACCTCAACATTGGCGGAGGATGACAGGATTTTGTAAAACCGGCAATACATGTGTCTGATTTTGTAATTCTGAAGAGGAGCGGAGCTGATGCGAGGACCTTACAACCCCTTTCAGTCAGCTCATTCCTTGATGATGACCTGGTTGGACCTAAAATGGTGCTCGTAGCGTGTATACTTGGTGTATGAGTAAGACCCGAACTAACATCGAGATTGAGGATGGCTACATCAAAACCATCATGGATCGTTACGGGATTCACACCAAGACCGAGGCGGTCGATTTAGCCTTGCGCAATCTGGCTGGGCAGCCCATGACACGTGAGGAGGCTCTTGCGATGCGAGGGGCGCGTGCGATCGGCAAAATCCCCGTCGACACCGGTCCATCCCCGAGGTGATCTTGGCGGACACCTCGGCATGGGTGGAGTATGACCGCGCCACTGGCAGCCGGGTCGACCAGCGCCTCATGGAACTAATAAGCGAGAACGGACCATTGACCGTGACGGAACCCGTGATCATGGAGATTGTGGCCGGGGCTCGAACCGACGAACGTGAGTCCGATTTGCGGCGCCTGTTGCTGCGGTTCCCTCTGCTGCGGTTCGACGCCGTCATCGACTTCGAAGCCGCCGCGAGGATTTATCGTCAATGTCGCCGCGTTGGCATTACTCCTCGCGGCATGGTCGACTGTATGATCGCCTCAGTAGCGCACCGCTACGGTGCATCGTTGCTGACTTCCGATGCTGACCTGAGCCGGGTAGCGAAGATCCTCCGGATCGAGTTAGATGATGCTTCGATTACGCCATGACAGTGCGTCGAGGGCATCAGAACTTCCCGAAGCTTATCGATACGCGAACGATAAAGTTAGGAGAGCCATTATATTGGCAGTGCTTTTGTCCAGGGTTTGGACGTCATGCATCTGGTGGAGATGAGGGGACTCGAACCCCTGACCCCCTGCGTGCAAGGCAGGTGCTCTACCAGCTGAGCTACATCCCCTGGTAAATGATGGTGGGGCTAGCTGGAATCGAACCAGCGACCTCAGCATTATCAGTGCTGCGCTCTAACCGGCTGAGCTATAGCCCCATTTACGCCCTAGATAGACTAGAGGCAAATCTCATATATTCGTGTCATCTAATCCGATTAGAACTGAGATACCACCAATGTATTCGGCCGCGAGATTGAATAACATCGTAGCTACGAAGACAATGATTGTTGCAATAATGGATAAAACGATTCCTAGGCCGGCAAATACTATCAAAATTGTGGTACCTGACACATGATAGGTTGCCGATCCAATCAGCTGATCCACGAAATGATTCAGTTTTAGAATCAGACCGGAAGCACCTGCAAAATTCCATAACACTGCTCCAGCAATTATAAATACTACTAGCAGCGTAATAAAAAACAGAAAACAGACTTTTGCTACCGAGAAAGCTGATATAGCAAGAACTTTACGCCTTTGCACACCCCGCACGGAACGGCCACTAACTGTGCGTCCTAAAGCTTTCTTTCTTACCTTGGCGCTTGTGGCTGAACTTTTTCTCGACACAGCTCGGCTTTCACTGGCTGGTTTTCTTGCTGAAGAAATTGCCATTTGCCTTACAGTTAAACCTTTCTCATCTTTGGCTGGAGATTCTGACCCTCTTGGCGGTTTTTAGTAGCAAAGAGATTGGAATGAACCAAACCATAGTAAATGCTACAGAGGCTTATACTGCAGCTAGTCCGCATCAAGTCCAGCCATTACAGGTGCAACCGAAGCAACCGTTTCCCCTTGGGCAAGATTGATGATGTGGACCCCGGTAGCATCCCTTCCTTGAACAGCTATTTCACGAACACTTGTTCTAATAGTAACACCAGACGAAGACACAAGGAGGACTTCGTCGTCCTCAGAAACGGTGAAGGCAGAAATTAGTTGTCCTTTTGCCTGAGTGAGTCTGATCGCTCTTACACCTTGACCGCCCCTCGCCTGCCGACTGAAGAGATTTACCTTTGTCCGCTTGCCGTAACCAGATTCTGTTACAAGGAGTACCTGGAGATCGTCCTGGACAACAATGCAATCGACTACTTCGTCCATATATCTCAGTTTCATACCCCGGACACCAGAAGCATCTCGGCCAACTGCCCTAACTTCTTCGAGTGAAAACCTTATTGCTGAACCGAATTTAGAGAACATCAGCAGGTCGACGGTCTTAGGGGCCATAATAACTCTCACCAACTCGTCGTTATCACGAAGAGAAAGAGCAATAAATCCATCTCGTCGGGATTTGTCGTATTCTGAGAGCAAAGTTTTTTTCACAAGTCCGGCTTTGGTGACAAATACCAAATATGTATCGGGGTTATAACTGCGGGTATCCAGCACCGTTGCAATCGTTTCATCCGCATCAAGCGGAAGCAAATTTACAATTGCTGTCCCTCTGGCCGCTCTTTCCTTGACAGGAATCTCGTGAACCTTTAAACGATATACCTTGCCTTTATTTGAGAAAAACAACAAATAGGAGTGAGTCATTGTATTTATTACGTGAGTAACAAGATCCTCCTCTTTGACCTTAGCTCCTTTGACTCCTCTTCCTCCCCGGCCTTGAGTTCTAAAAGCGTCGGATGACATGGATTTTATGTATCCGGATTTAGTCATCATAACTACCATGGGCTCATCTTCAATGAGATCCTCAAGTCCAATCTCGCCAATATCTGTGGTGATCCTGGTTCGCCGTGGCTCAGCAAATGATTTTTTTACATCATCTAATTCGGTTTTAATTACTTCACGAAGTCGTACTGGATCAGAAAGAATAGCCTCCAATTCAGCTATTGCTTCCAGCAGGGTAGCCATTTCACTCTCCAGCTCAGATCTTCCCAGCCGGGTCAAGCGTCCAAGAGTCATATCTAATATATGATTAGCCTGGATCTCTGTGAATAAAAACGGCTCTCCCATAAGACCAGCTCGGGCGGCTGCCCTGTCATCTGACCCCCGAATAAGCGCAATAACTGCGTCCAGCTGATCGATGCACCGTACTAATCCCTCAACAATGTGAAGTCTTTCCTGTGCTTTGCGCAACCGTGATTGAGTCCTGCGGGTAACTACCTCGATCTGGTGAGCAACATAGGCAGATAAAGCCTGCGGTAGATTTAGTGTTCTTGGCACACCATCTACAAGTGCAAGCATGTTTACTGAAAAGCTGGATTGCATCGGCGTGAACTTGAACAGGTTATTCAACACCACATTCGGATTGGCATCACGCTTTAAGTCAATTACAAGCTTATTTACTCTGCCGGCAGAATCGTTCTGGGTCTCTCTAATCCCATCAAGCAGCTTCCCGTTGACCAACTCTGCTATCTTCCGCTCAATCTGTTCCACTGAAGTTTGATAGGGAATTTCAGTAACGACAATCCTGTTTCCACCTGTTTTTGTGGTTTCGATCTCGGCCACGGCTCGCATTTTTATTGACCCTTTGCCGGTCCGATAGGCGTCGTGAATTCCCTGTCTACCAAAGATAAGGCCGCCGGTTGGGAAATCCGGACCTTGGACAAATCTCATCAAATCTTCAGGAGTCGCTTCAGGGTTGTCAATCAGATAGACAGTTGCATCTATTACTTCAGCGAGGTTGTGAGGAGGTATATTTGTAGCCATACCGACCGCTATACCCTGAGAACCATTCACTAACAGGTTTGGAAATCTGGAAGGCAGTACGGTTGGCTCTTGCTCTGATCCGTCGTAGTTGCCGACAAAATCCACCGTACCTTCATCGATTCCGGCCATTAGCTGAAGGCTTAACGGAGCCAGCCTACATTCTGTATATCTCGAGGCGGCTGGTCCCGTTTCTGGATCCGGAGATCCAAAATTACCATGACCATCTATAAGTGGATGACGAAGGGAGAAATCCTGAACCATACGGGCCAATGCATCGTAAATGGCGGAATCACCATGGGGGTGAAACTTACCCATTACATCCCCGACCACTTTAGAACACTTCACATGTGGGCGGTCCGGTCTAATCCCTTCGGAGAACATGGAATAAAGTATTCGTCTATGAACCGGCTTCAGTCCATCTCTAGCGTCCGGAAGCGCTCTCGATACAATGACCGACATGGAGTATTCAAGAAATGAACGCTCCATCTCTTCTTGTATTTCGATTGGTTCAATCTCGCCTACGAATAAGCCGTTGCCATCATTTCGATTATCAGGACTCAATTGTTATCCTTTTATATCTGAATTAAATATCTAAGAAACGCACGTCTTTGGCGTTTGTCTGAATAAACCTTCGCCTTGATTCAACATCTTCACCCATCAGAACCGAACACACGTCATCAGCGAGAGCTGCTTGATCAGCATTTATTTGCAAAAGGGAGCGTTTTGAAACATCCATGGTGGTGTCACGAAGCTCGTCAAAATCCATTTCCCCCAACCCTTTAAGTCGCTGAAATTCTGCCCTGTGATTGGGATGCTCAGCCAAGAACGCGGATTTTGCTGAATCATCTTTCAAATAGACCTTCTCTTTACCTACAAGTGTTGAATAAAGAGGGGGTTGAGCTACATAAACAAATCCGCCTTCAACTAAAGGTTTCATCTGCCTAAAAAAGAAGGTTAAAAGCAAAGTTCTGATATGACTTCCATCCACATCAGCATCAGCGAGGATAATGATTTTATGGTACCTGATTTTTGTAACGTCAAAATCATCAGCCAAACCCGCTCCGATCGCTGAGATAAGAGCCTGGATCTCTGTATTTTTTAACATTTTATCTACGCGGGCCCGCTCAACATTTAAGATCTTCCCTCTAATTGGAAGTATCGCTTGAGTTCTGGGATCTCTTGCATCTTTAGCTGATCCCCCAGCTGAATTCCCCTCAACTATAAAGATCTCGGATTCCCGTGGATCCTTTGAAGAACAATCCACCAGTTTACCTGGCAATCCGGCTCCCTCTAAGGCTGACTTTCTTCTGGTGAGATCCCTGGCTTGGCGGGCTGCCAGTCTTGCCCTTGCAGCAATTATTGCTTTTTGCACAATTTGAGTAGCTTCTCTTGGATTTTCCTCCAGCCATTCAGCCAGCTTCTCATTGGTTGTCTTCTCCACCAGAGATCGGATTGAGACATTGCCAAGCTTTCCTTTTGTTTGGCCTTCAAACTGTGGGTTTTGGAGCCTTACAGCTATGATTGCTGTCAACCCTTCTCGAATATCTTCACCTTGAAGATTCTCGTCCTTCTCTTTTAGAAGGTTTTTTCCCCTGGCATACTTGTTAAAAACATTTGTTATTGCTTTTCTAAATCCCTCTTCGTGCATTCCACCATCAATGGTGGCTATTCCATTTGCGTAAGAGTGAATTGATTCGTAAAAACCACTGTTCCATTGGAAAGCGACCTCTACCTCTTGAGTATCCTCGGCCTGGGCGTAATAACCAACTTTTTTAAACAGCGACTCTTTTGAATGGTTCAGATGTTTGACATAGTCAATTATTCCGCCGTCGTATTTGAAACTTACTTTTTGTTCTTTGCTGGGTCTTTGATCTTCAAATAGTATTTCCAAACTTCTGTTTAGAAAAGCCATTGTTTGTAGCCGCTCAGTTATGGTTTGACTACGAAATTCAGTTTCTTCGAAAATGGTTGGGTCTGGCCAAAATGTTACCGTGGTCCCGTGTTTTCGGAATTTTGACTTGCCAGTCATGGCAAGTGGACCGCTTGGAATGCCTCCGTTTTTGAACTCCATTTGATAAGAATTTCCGTCGCGGTCAATATCGAGGATAAGTCTTTCAGAAAGAGCGTTTACTACAGACACACCGACTCCGTGAAGACCACCTGAAACTTTATATCCACCACCACCAAATTTTCCACCGGCATGAAGCACCGTAAGCACTACCTCGGCTGCAGATTTATCTTCATATTGAGGATGCTTATCTACTGGAATTCCTCGCCCGTTATCACTTACCCTACATCCACCGTCTGGAAGTATTGTGACAGAAATTTTGTCGCAGTGTCCCGCCATAGCTTCATCAATAGAGTTGTCCACAACTTCCCATACCAAGTGGTGAAGCCCAGAAGGACCAGTAGACCCAATATACATTCCAGGTCTCATCCGTACCGGCTCTAAGCCTTCAAGTACAGTAATTGCTTCGGCGTTATAACTATTATTTGTCAAATTTTGTTGCAGATCGGCGTCTATCGCCATTTATATCGCCCTTTCGGCATAAAACAACTGGTGAGAAGGTCGTTAAAGGGGGAAATCTCTTGCTTCATTCTAGCCGGAATACCTAAATTTTCGGGCATAATTGGCGCCTGTTTTAACTTCTATCTTATCTACTACCTGCATATTTAGAATTTCATTTATGGAATTTACAAGCTCTGGCCCCCTGAGTTGCATCTCTTTTGCCACTGTAGAATTTGAGGCGGCTATTAAAAGGGTGTGATTAGTCAGTGAAATTGGTTTCGTTTGAGTTGAAAGGTACTCTCCAACAATAGATTCCCAGCTGTCATATACAAAATACGTTGAGGTGGATACCGGCAAACCCATTGTTTTAGCCAGAGAAGCAAGGGTTTCCTTGATTGAGTTAGGAACCTCCTCGTGGTGTTCTCGTATTAGATACATTTGTCCCTAAACATCCTCATCGAACTAGAGAATTTCTATTTACAGGGTACCAACAATCGAACCCTGTTTTACGCTGATTCTTAATGACGGTTTGACTGCATTCGGGATCACCCCGGTTGTGGTTATGAAAGTTTGTTTCGCAGAAATCGACCCCAACAGGGCCATACTTCTGTCCTCATCCAGTTCAGAAAATACATCATCTAAAAGAAGGATTGGGTCTTCTCCGGTAATCTCTCTATATAACGAGTGAAGAGCTACCTTTAGGGCAAACGCCGCAGTTCTCTGCTCTCCTTGTGATCCGTTGTGCTTCACTGGATGGCTATTTAGATTGATATCTAGATCGTCTCTGTGCGGACCGATAGAATTTACTTGTCGGCGCAGATCGTCTGCCCTGCTTTTCCCAAGTTCATCTATTAGATATCCTTTCCAGCTCTTTATGTATGTAAGTGATATTTGATCGCCACTTTTAGAGATCTCTTGGTATGCCTTTGAAATATATGGGGTTATGCGATTCAAAAGTTCCTGACGATAATCAACTAATTGCTCCCCGTATATAGACAGTTGCCGGTCCCATACCTCTAAAGTGGATGATATCTCAGGCGTTATCCTTCCTCCACTTTGCTTAAGTAAGGTTGCTCTCTGCCTAAGTATTTTTTCTACCGCTGATATTACGGAATCTCCTTTTGGATATATCATCGATACTCCGCTATCAAGAAAATTTCTTCGCAGAGAGGGGGCTCCCCTGACTATTTCTATATCATGGGAAGAAAATACTGTGGTGGGAACGGTTTTTGATACCTGAGAAACTCTAGTTTGTTGTTGTTTGTTTATAAAAAACTTATCTGGGTGGATTTTAGAAATAGATGCTTCTATAAGAAGGTCACGCCCTTGAGAACTGACTAATCCCCCTCTTATCACGCTCTGATCCTGACCATAACGAATGATTACTTCTTTAGAAGCTCCCCGAAATGAACTTTTATTAGAGAGATAACCGATTGCTTCAATAATTGATGTTTTACCCTGTCCATTATTTCCGACAATCGCGACGATTCCGGGTGGTATTGATTCAATTTTGGCAAACTCATAGTTTCTAAAATCATGAATCTCAAAATTCACCAAAATCATATGTAAGCCCTAAAATATTTTAGAACCGGATCGGCATTAACAGATATGTGTAACTGTTGTCGTCAACGTTTGAGATGCAAGCCGCTTTATTGACTTCTGTAAACTCAAGAGCCACTCTATCAGAAACCACACCTTCTGATCCATCTAGTAATAAGTCAGGATCAAACGCGATTGTAAGCGGATCACCAACAAACACTCCATCTATGTCCTCGGTCGCTTGGCCAACCTGTGGTGATTTTACACTTAGTTTTACGGTTTCTTCTTCGACGTCCAAACGAAGATGCGTTGTATCCCTATTTTCCTTGGCCATAATTCTGAGTCTTTTTATAGCATCAATAAATGCATTTTTCTCCACTACCAGGCGCCGGGGGTACGAAGACTGGAGGATTTGACGATAGTCTCGATATTTTTCCTCTATCAGCCTGGTATAAAGAGATATTTCTCCAATTTTAAACATCGCGTCTTTAACTCCGATTTGCACAGACAGATGCTCTGATTGATTTTGTTGCAGGTTTAGAATCCGCTCTAATTCGGAAAGAGCTTTGGCTGGAACGATTACCTCGCTTTCCGCCCCAAGCACATTCATCCCCTTAATGTCTCTTATTGCCAAGCGAATACCGTCGGTTGCCACTAGCCGCAATCCGCCTTCTATAGCGGCGAAAAGTACTCCTGTGTACATGACGTCTCTGGCATCATCTTTGGCCGCTGCCCTAATTACCTGATTTAGTCCTTCTTTGAAATCAGATTCGTTGACGGTTACCATGTCTCCAGACGGACTTTTTAGAAAAGGCGGCTCTATGTCCTGGAGGGTTTGAATGACAAAATTTGATCTCCCTCCAGAAATCTCTGCTGAAGCATCATCTGACGAAAAATCTACTATTCCATCAGGGAGGGATTTCACTAAATTTGCAGTTAGTGAGGATGGAAGGAGTACTACCCCATCTTCGCCTCCCATTACCCCCAAAGCTACTTCGATTAAAAGATCCGGATCTTTCCCGGATATCAAAAGATCTGATCCATCCAGTGAGAGCTTAATTCCAGGTGTAATACCCCCACGAGCAGTCGCCCTCCCAGCTGTGTTGAGTGCCTCAAAAAGAGTGTTCTTTTCGCAACGAAATTTCACAGCCCAACCTTTCTTATTTATTAATTAAAAAGCTAATAATTGTAATAGGGGTTGTGGATTGTGGAAAAGTTGCCAAAATTCCTACTAGATACCCCTTTATTACATATGGATAAAATTTCTCTTTTCCACAATCCACACATTGGACAAATAAGTGGTTGTGGAATAAGGAACGTAAGTTTAGGTTTTTCAACACCTTCTGCACAACAATTTCACAATATCTTCAACACCTTTATCCACAGAGATCAGTACCCGCCTCGAATTTTGGTAAGGATTTCACTTACTTGGTTATATATCTCCCTGTCACTACTCATTAAGGATTCAATTTTCTCTACTGAGTGCATCACCGTGGTATGATCTTTATCTCCAAATGCTTTGCCAATAGCCGGGTAACTTAGGTCAGTAAGTTCTCTAGTTACATACATAGCTACTTGTCTAGCGACAACAATGGGCCTTTTCCTGGACGTCCCTTTCAGTTCTTCCATACTTACCCCGAATGCCGAAGCAGTTGTGGTAAGTATTGTTGCGGCATTTATCTCATATTCCTGTTGCGATGAGATTATGTCGGCTAATACTTCTTTAGCCATAGAAATATTTAGTTTGGTTCCATATAATCGGGAAAAGGCACAGATTCTGGTTAGGGCTCCTTCAAGTTCCCTAATATTGTCCTTAACACTTTCGGCGATGAATTCGAGTACCTCAGGTGGAACGCTATAACTATTTTCGTCAGCTTTTTTCTTCAATATTGCAAGACGAGTCTCAATCTCAGGTGGTTGAACATCAGTTATAAGTCCAGAAAGAAACCGGCTCCTAAGTCGGTCTTCCAAAGTGGCAATGGCTTTTGGAGGACGGTCTGAGGTAAGGACAATTTGTTTTGATGCCCCATACAAGGAGTTGAATGTGTGGAAAAACTCTTCTTGTAAAGATTCACGGTTTTCAATAAATTGGACATCATCGACTAAAAGTACGTCACATTCCCGGTAGCGCTTTTTAAATGACTGGGTTGAGTTGGTCCTGATTGCATCCACAAATTCATTAAGAAACGTCTCGGTGGATACATACCTGATATGACGATCGGGGTAGTTCTCTCTAACGTAATGCCCGATGGCATGAAGAAGATGGGTCTTTCCAAGGCCAGCTGCTCCATGAATGAAAAGTGGATTGTATGACTTGGAAGGGGTTTCAGCTACAGATAGAGCTGCCGCATGAGCAAATCTATTTGAAGCCCCTATAACAAATGAGTCGAATGAATATCTGGGATCCAGATTTGCATGCTGGTGGGATCTTTTTTTGTTATTTGAATTGATATCCCGGAAATCGCTTTCGAACAAAGAGTTCGAGGACACCTTCTTTTTAGACCTCGCCGGATTCTCATAAGATTTATTTTCAGATAATTGTTGATCGCTCTGGATTATATCGACGAAAATTTCAGCTTGGGTCCGTGGCACTGCCGAGATCGACACAGTAAAAGGCTCATCACTTATCGATTTAAGAGATTGTAATATCAGATCCATAAATCGATTCTGAACCCGTTCTTTCACCAACTGACTAGGAGCGTTAAGTACCAGGGTGTTCCCCTGTAACTCAACTGGTTCGATTGATTCAAACCAAGCTTTCCAGGTGGAGTCTGGAACCTGTTCCTTTATAGATTCAGCACAGGTTATCCACAACCGAGAGGCATCATTCATAGACAATACTCCGTGCTAACTTTGAGTTTTCCACAGACTTTTCCATAACTGTGCAAAAGTTTTTCCACTACTGATGTTCTATAAAAAATGAATAACAACAAAGAAATTTCAACCCGCCAATTGCTCTCTCAAGAATTTACTTGGACTTGCATTGAGCAACCCCAAAACTTAATCTTCCCCCTCAAAACATCATTTAAGCTGGACTTAAAGTAACTTATCCACAGCTGAGAACTCTATCATAGACGGGTTTTTATTGGAATTGTTAAAATAACAAATTTCTCGAGTTAATTTTATTTATGCAGAATTATGAATTTGTAATCAACATTATTTGGGTAATATGTCTAAGTATTCGTTGCGTCAGTTTGGCGAAATAAGTTTGAGCCCAGGAGCTGAAATAGTATGCTTTAACGGGCTAGTTTCCGACTAGAATTTGATGACTTGTAACGTAGATTCAGTAGGGCCCAAATTATCACACCCTAGGGCGTACTGAAAACGATGAGCGGAGCGTAAATGAAGCGAACCTTCCAACCAAATAACAGAAGACGGGCCAGAAAACATGGCTTTCGGCACCGTATGTCGACTCGAGCCGGTCGGGCGATACTAAAAGCCCGTCGTCTTAAGGGACGTACAAAGCTTTCTGCGTAAGGTATTAGTTGCCAGGATCTTGCGGACTTGCGTCACTCAGTTCCAAAACTTCTTTTCAAAAGCTTTCCAAATTCGGTAAGCGAGTCAATTCGCAAGATATGACACTTATTTATAGGTTAGATAACTATAACGAGGCCGTAAATGTGGCTTTCGCGATAGGAAAGAAAGTTGGCAAGGCGGTAACTCGCAATAAGGTTAGACGGAGATTGAGGTCGATATTTCGGGAGTTTTCTCCAAATCTTCCTTATGGCGATTACCTTTTGATAGTCAGGCCAGCAGTAGTTGAAAAGAGTTTTAATGAATTACGGAGCGAATTGGAAATGATCTTACCGTTGCTTAAGCAATGTGAAGATACCAAAGTCAGGTTGAAGAAATGAGTTTAGCTTCAACTTTGGCGGTTCGCGCGGTTCGGATGTATCAGTTGTCCAGGCAAGGGAAACCATCGCCCTGTAGGTACTTCCCAACTTGTTCTGAATATTCTGTTGAGTCATATACAAAGCATGGTTTTTTAAAAGGAACCTATCTTTCGGCAAAGAGAATTGGAAGATGCAATCCTCTGGGAAGTTCGGGGGTAGACCCAGTACCTGATGTCTTTAGTCTAAGGAAGTCTAGATGAGTTTTCTCGGTCAGATATTTAACCCAGTATTCCAGATTATTGCTGGATTATTGGCTTTTTACTATGGCCTGGTTCACAACTACGCAGTGGCAATTGCGCTACTGACGATCACGGTAATGATATTTTTAGCTCCTCTTACTGTGAAGAGCACCAGGTCTATGCTGGAGATGCAGCGAATCCAGCCAGAGATTAAGCGTATTCAGGCAAAGTATAAGAATGATAAAGTAGCCCAACAGGAGGCCATTCAGCAGGTTTTCAAGGAGAATAAAGTCTCTCCCGCTGGTGGATGTCTACCGATGTTGGCGCAGTTTCCGCTGCTTTATGTGATGTACTCGGTGATAAGGGGACTTAGCAACACAGTAGGTCCCCACCATGTCCCATCGCCTAAATATATCGGTCATACAACCGCTCTTTATAAGCAATTGATTGCCTCTGGTGGTCAGATGCACTCGCTGGGATTGAATCTTAGCCAGTCAGCCACCACCGTTCATGGCTTTTTGACCGCACTCCCCTATTATCTGGTGATTGCGGTGGCAATTGTTCTGCAGTATTTGCAGATGGCGCAGTTGACAAACAAGAACCCGCAGGCAGCTGCCGCTAATCCACAGGCGCAGATGTTACAGAAGTACACTCCAATCATCTTTGGAATCATCTATATTTCAATTCCAGCCGGAGTTAACCTTTATTTCATTGTTTCCAGCTTGTTCAGGATCGGACAACAGGAGTTGATGTACCGTCATGACCCAGTTCTGAAGAAGCACGCTCAGGCTGCTGCAGATGCCAGAGCAGCTGGAACTAACGAGATTGATCACGTCAAACCCAAGCTTGGTGGATTTAGAGCGCTTTTTAATCCAACCCAAGGAAATGGTTCTAGCCAGCCTGGAAATACGCAAGGAAATGGAAAGAGTCCCAGTGCGGAGAGAGATCCAAGCAATGGCAGCACCCCGCCTGGCAATAATGGCCAAAAGAACAGCGGCCAGATCAGACCTAAGGGTCAAAAGAAGAATAATAGAAGGGGCACAAAGCCCTAACTTTGTGTAATTATAAGAATCGATATTTTCAGACAGGTTTACAGATATGGAATGGGTAGAAACTACGGGCCGTACTGTCGAAGAGGCAAAGGAAATGGCTCTTGATATTTTAGGAGTTGATTATCCTGATGCAGAATTTGAAGTACTAGAGGAGCCAAAGTCGGGGTTTTTAGGACTAAGCAAGAAGCTTGCAAGAGTAAAGGCAAGAGTAAAGCCTACTGCTCCCAGGTCAAAGGATACCAGGCGACCCCGTAAACGAAGGGTAAGGCCAGACGTTGAGCGGGCTAAACAAGCTCAAGCTCCGGTAGATGAAAACCAGGAGAAAAAGCAGGACGAAGAAACTGATCAGCCGGTATCGACGAGAGGTAGTTCAAAGCAGTCACAAAACAGCAGGAACAGTAGGTCTAGAAGCAATAGAGGTTCTAAAGTTCAGGACACTCAAGATGACGAGGGGAATTTGCCGGAGATGGAAACAGAATCGATATCGCTGGCCGAACAGGCGACAATTGCACAGAACTTTTTGGCTGGAATTCTCAATGAGATAGGCTTGGAAGGGATAGTTGCAGTAAAAGATATTGAAGAGGAGACTATCAATATTGGTATTACCGGTTCAGACCTTGGGATCCTAATTGGACCCAGAGGAACGGTTTTATCTGCAGTTCAAGATATGACTCGTACTGTGGTCCAGAGAAACTCTGGTGGACGTTCTGGACGGATAGTTGTTGATATTGACGGCTACCGGGAAAAGAGAAAAATAGCGCTAGAGTCATTTGCCCGTAAGTTGGCCGAAGAGGTCCGCGATACTGGGGTTAGTAAGGTTTTCGAGGCTATGAGTTCCGCAGATCGAAAGATTGTCCACGATATTGTAAGTGATATCGAAGGAGTGATGACCCGATCTGAGGGCTATGAGCCTCGGAGATATGTAGTTGTTGAGCCAGTGGCCAAAGAGGAAGTCACTGAGGCCCAGGCTGAGTAACGCATGTGAGAATCCTAACTGCGGAATTACAGGAGTGGTTATTAGAAGCCCAAAAGATAGGGTTTATTGGCCCAAAGCCTGTTGAAACGGTTTATAACCACGCTGTTGGATTTGCTGAATCAATTGATCTAATATTGAAGGCGGAATTAATTCCGCCTTCTTTTTTTGTTGCGGATCTTGGCTCTGGTGCTGGAGTTCCAGGTATTTTTCTTGCTCATTGGTTTCCGGAGGCTAGATTTGTATTAATCGACTCCATGATGAAGCGTGGCCTCTTTTTGCACAGGATGGTTAGTCAACTGGGGCTAGACGATAGGGTCGAAGTGTATTGTGGAAGGAGTGAAACTTTCGCAGAGGCGAATCGGGGAAAGTTTGATTTAGTTACAGCCCGAGGCTTCGCAACACCATCTGTTGCCGCAGAAAATGCCAGCGGGCTTCTGCGGGTCGGTGGCGTACTTTTGGTATCAGAACCTCCAGGGTCGGATCTTTCCCGTTGGTCTAGAGATGGACTGGCTAAATTGGGCTTTTCCCCACCCGAATTAGTAAAATCTGAATTTTCTTACTCGTGGATGATTCGAGATAGAAAAAGTAGTGCTAAATTTCCTCGTGGAGTTGGTATTCCAGAAAAGTCACCCATATTTTGAGACTGTTTCACGTGAAACACATTTTGAGAGTGATTTGATGTTCCACGTGGAACATCCGGATAGAGATATTTTGTTTAGACCACAGCTGGAAGGAAGTAAATGTCAAGTTCTGGCGGCAATTCAAGAGTAGTCGCAATAGCGAATCAGAAAGGTGGAGTTGGTAAGACTACCACCGCAGTCAATCTTGCTGCAGCACTTGCAGATCTTGGACAAAGGGTGTTAGTTATCGACCTGGATCCGCAGGGCAATGCCGGAACAGGTATGGGAATAGACGCCCGATCTTTGGACTACACCATTTATGACGTGCTCATGAAAGATGTCTCAATAGAGGATGCCATTGAGCCAACAGCGGTGAAAAACTTATTTGCGTGTACTTCTACAATCGATCTGGCTGGGGCAGAGATTGAACTTGTGAGCGCATTTTCGCGTGAATTGAGGCTACGCAAAGCATTGGAGGCGGTGATTGACGATTACGACTTTATTTTCATCGACTGTCCCCCATCACTTGGATTGCTTACTATTAACGCATTATCGGCTGCCAGTGAAGTGTTAGTTCCAATACAGTGCGAATATTATGCTTTAGAAGGCTTGAGCCAGCTGTTTCGTAACGTGAAGTTGGTGCAGGGGAGTCTCAATCCAAGTTTAGATATTTCTACGGTGGTGCTGACAATGTATGATGCAAGAACAAAGCTTGCTGAACAAGTGGTGGAGGATGTGCGGAAGTTTTATGGGGACAAGGTTTGCAAGAATGTGATACCGAGAGCGGTACGAATTTCGGAGGCCCCTTCTTTCGGTCAGCCTATTACAGCATTCGATCCGAGTTCTCGTGGTGCTATTGCATACCGGGAGTTGGCTAAGGAGGTATTAGGTGTCGCGTAAAGGGGGTCTAGGTAAGGGACTAGGTTCATTACTTCCTATAGCTGAGAGAGGGGAGGAGAGCTCTGTATATCGGGAGCTTCCATTATCTGCTATTTCTCCAAATTCTCTCCAACCACGGAAAACTTTTGACGAGGAAAGCCTGAATTCTTTATCAGCGTCGATTTCTTCAATAGGAGTACTACAGCCTATTCTAGTGAGAAGTGTTGGCCAGGATCAGTATGAGATAATCGCAGGTGAAAGGCGGTTTCGGGCAGCCAAACGAGCCGGGTTGGATCGAATCCCAGCCCTGGTTCAGGGGGCTGACGAACTTTCCTCACTGGAGCAGGCTGTGGTTGAGAACCTTCACCGTCAAGATCTAAATCCGCTTGAGGAGGCTTCGGCGTATCAACAATTGATCGATGATTTTGGCCTTACTCACGAGACGCTTGCTCTGCGAATGGGTAAATCCCGGACAGCTATTACCAATTCGCTTAGGATATTACAACTTCCACCGAGTATTTTGACCTTGATAGCTCAAGGGTCTATTTCGGCCGGTCATGCCAGGGCGCTACTGGGTTCTCCGGATCGAGTCTTTCAAGATAAGCTGGCTAGAAGGATAGTTGATGAAGGGTTGTCTGTAAGGACTGTTGAAGAGGAGATTCGGCGGGAAAGAGAGTCTGTCGAGGTTGCTTTGAATGGGAATACAACTGTTAGAAGTTCTGCTGCCTCCAAGAAAAAGACTGATAAGCCAGCCGCGGTGCTTGAACTCGAGGAGATCCTGGAGGACCTTTTTGCTACTAGGGTGCGGGTGGAATTTCAGTCTAAGGATCGACAGATTCAACGTGGGAAGATAGTGATTGAGTTTGGAGACTTTGAAGACCTAGAGCGTATATACAGGGTTATGCTCGCGGATTCATTGGGTGAGTGACTCAGGTTGAGGGTGAGTATGAAGTTAATGCACAGGGTGTGGATAACTCTGTGGATTAACTCTAGATGTGGTGACGAAAGTCACTTGAGGTCCACTCTTCTAGCGCCGCTCTGATAGCTTTTGCAGTACGTAATGTGTGTAGGACCCAAAAAGATGCGTCCTGGATCGAAATAGATACAGCGGTCATTTTTGTTTCGCGCAATACTGGCACATTCATTCCCACTACATCGACCCTAAGGTCACACTCTGGGGCTTTCATGTGCTTCGAGATCAGTTTTGCTAGTAGTAATCCGGAAGACGAAGAGTAAGAAAACCCTTCATAATAGCGAATTTCAGTTTTGCCAGGTTGTTCTTCAATGTGAATACAGACGTCAGCTTGTTGAGCATTGCAAAGTGAAGCCAGTTTAGATGGGTCTGGATGCATAGAGGTTTGCACATGTGCTCCATTGCTTGCCAGCGTAGTTCGTATTAGTTCGGCTGAAGCGTCTAAAAAGCCTTGATGAATCACTGCCACAGAAAGTTCCGACAACGATCTCGTTTGGGTCCGAATGAGTTCGAGTTCCCGTACTGAATGCACATTTGTTTCAGATCTTCCAAATACACGGGAAAGTTCTTCCACTGTCGTAGGACCGCAGATACCATCAACAGGAAGACCTGTGTTTCTTTGGAATTCCTTAAGCGCTTTTGATGTCTCCGGGCCGAAGATGCCGTCAACGCGTCCTGCATCAAAACCCAGCGAGCCCAGTTTGTTCTGTAAAGTGGCTATGTCTTCGCCCCTCATAAAAGGGTGCCGAATATAGAGAAGCCTATCACCAAGCCTGAATCCAGCTTCTATGAGGGTTTTCCAGGTATGTGCATCTAGGACGCCTGTTACTGGTAAAGCCCGCGACTGTTGGAAAGCCGTAATTCTATCCTCGAGAGTGTCACTTGTGAATCCAAGAGCCTCTAAGCGGGTAGCGGTGGCTACATCGTTAGGTGTAATTTCTAATGAGGGGTTGGTGGAAGTATCTACCCTAAAAATTATAGATGGGGTTCCAGGTCTTGCAGGAGTTGTCCCTTGGGTTTTGCCCCAACTATTCTTGCTACTGGTTTTCCTTCTTTGAATAGGATCAAAGTTGGAATGCTCATTACTTCGAATCTGCGCGCTGTGTTCATGGCGTCGTCTATGTTCAGCTTGGCTATTGACAGCTTCTCGTTCTTCTCCTGTGCTATCTCTTCCAAGATGGGGGCTATCATTTTGCATGGGCCACACCATTCTGCCCAAAAGTCAACTAGTACTGGGACATCGGCAGCGATTACTTGTTCGTCAAAAGATGTGTCGTCCACAGTAATTATGTTTGTAGCCATAGTAGTTCTCCCTTTAATGAGGTGTCGATTGATTTGGAGGATTTATTAAATCTCAGAATCTTTCAGCCATTTCTCAAGATCGATTGCAGCCATGCAACCTGATCCAGCTGCAGTGATTGCTTGGCGGTAAATATGGTCTTGAACATCACCACAGGCGAAAACGCCAGGTACGTTGGTGGCGGTTCCATTTTTGGTCACGATATAACCGAGGTCATCCATATCGATCTGGCCTTTGAATATATCAGTGTTGGGAGAGTGTCCGATCGCAACAAACAGCCCGGTTACATTCAATTTAGAATTTTCACCAGTTATTTGGTTCGTGACCGTTACTGCCTCCAGAGAGTTTGCTCCATGAAGTTCGGTAACTGTTGAATCCCAGATAAACGATATCTTTGGGTTTGCAAACGCTCGGTCCTGCATAATTTTTGAAGCCCGGAGCTCCTTGCGTCTATGGATGATAGTCACTGATCTGGCAAATTTAGTAAGAAATGAAGCTTCCTCGAGCGCTGAATCGCCACCACCGACAACGGCAATGTCATGGTCCCGGAAGAAAAATCCATCACAGGTGGCACAGGTGGATACTCCGTGTCCAATGAGTTCTGTTTCGCGGTCAATATTTAGAAGCAGCGACCTTGCACCGGTAGAAATTATTACTGATTCAGCTAGGTATGCCGGTTGTTCACCCTCTTGGGTATTCGTCCACAGTTTGAAAGGTCTGGTTGAAAAGTCGACTTTTGATACTTTGGTGGTATTGAACGTCGCGCCGAATCTTTCTGCCTGACCCCTAAAGTTCGCCATGAGTTCCGGACCCATGATTCCATTGACAAAGCCGGGGAAGTTTTCAATTTCGGTAGTGAGCATTAGTTGACCACCCGGTTGATCCGAGGTAGACGAAGGCTCTCCTTCGATCACTACTGGACTGAGATCCGCTCTCGCGGTGTAGATTGCGGCCGTAAGGCCCGCCGGCCCGGATCCGACGATCGCTACCTTTACTTTTTCTGACACAATTACCTCAATGACTTAGTGTTTGGTTCTCTTACTCCATAACAACAATCCAACAATGGTAAAGATTCCTCCAATTATGAAATAGGAGATCCACACTCTATTACCAAAGGCATAGACATCCAGAAGCCGTACCAAGGCTATGGAGGCCAACACAGTTACCAGTACAAGTGCGATGAGAGCCAAGATGCCGTAGACGACGATTCTTGTAAGTTTGACTAACGGGTCAACGGTCTTTTCTCTGATTGTCGTAACGACTGAATCAATGGTGTCAACCGTGCGCTCGGCAAAATCAAGTTGGGTTTTCGGCGAATCCTCGATTGATGCCATCTGAAGCCTCCTCGAAAGCTGGTAACTGACGCTGACCATTGCACAAATTTAAAAAATCTCTATCCATACCCTAGTCAAGAGTTCTAAGTATGACTCCCATCGTCCGTGGACCTGCATGACTTCCGATTACGGGACCAATTTTGGCTATGGTAATCTGATCTATGCCTGTTTGGGATTTGATTCGGTCAACAAAGTCATCCACATCGGGGGCATTGGCATGGATTATCGCAAGATCTGTGACTGATCCGAAGCTTTGAGTTTTTTCGATCAAATAGGCGAGTGCTTTGGAACGGGTCCTTTGCTTTGACTCTGCTTCAATCGTACCATTTGCCACATTGATGATTGGTTTGAATGAGAGCAGCGAGCCAAATAAGGCCTGCGCAGTTCCAATTCTTCCCCCTTTACGTAAGTTGTCCAAGGTGTCAAGGGCGCCGAATGCGTGCATCCTGGGAATCTGGGATTTTATTAAAGTTGCGATCGTTTTTAAGTCAGCACCTTTTTCTGCCTCAATAGCGGCGTTGATGGCCAAGGTACCCATAGCAAAGGTGGCTAATCTTGAGTCGATTACCTCGGCCTCTATTTCATTTGCAACTTCCCTTGCGGCTAGGGTTGCTGACTGATAGGTAGCCGATAGCTCCGACGATAAGGTGATGCAAATTACCTGATCATGACCAGCTTGTTTTGCTTCGAGGAATGAGGATTGAAAGTCACCGGATGAAGGAGCGGCGGTTTGAGGAAAATCTTCGGATTCTTGGCACTTCTGCCAGAACTGATCGGTAGTGAGATTTACGGTATCGATGAATTCTTCAGATCCAAATCGAATTTTTAGCGGAACAATCGCCAAATTATATTTTCGCGCGAGTTCAGGTGGTGTATCGCCACCTGAATCCAATACAATTTTTACGCTCATTTAGCGTTCCCGTCTCCCAGCGAATCGATATGGCTGCCTAATATAGTTACAGCGATAAACACTACTCCACCGACTGCAGTTTCCAACAATAGCTGCAATAACAAATGTAGTCCGGTTGAAACTCCAATTTTAGAGATTAATATCCGCATTGCAGCGTACATAGCCACTGACGCGGCAATGGAATTAAACCAGGGTTTGAACAACATTCTCAGGTTAGGTGCAAGATCGCGTCTTATAAGAGTGGCTAAACCTACCAGAAATGCAAGCGAGTAAGCCAGTGACAATGATAGTGCCAAGCCGAATGCGCCAAAAAGGTGATCAAGTATTATTGCCAGCACAATGTTGAGCCCATTTTCAACCAGGTAGAGAAAAAAAACGATTTTGGTATCTTTAATTGACTGATACGCTTGTACTACGCCTAAGTAGCCGGCAAAGCCTGGCAACCCCACGGCAAATCCTCCAAGAGTTCTAGAGGTCAAATCGGCTCCTGCAATATTGGCTGCCCCATGGGCTAACAGTAGAGTAAGCAGAGGCCTAGCAATTGCCAGATAGGCAAAAGCTGAAGGAATCATCACCGATACTGAAGAGCGCAATCCTTTGCCCAGCTGAGTCTTGTACCGTTCGATCTGATTGATTCCATAACTACGAGCAAGATCTGGCATTATTGCAGTCATTATTGAGTACGCGGCGATTCCGTAGGGGAGCTGAAAAAATATGTATCCGTAAGAATAGGCGGTGACGGTACCTGGTTTTGAACCGTCTGCGATTGCCAAAATAGTGAACAGAGCAATCTGATTGGCCATCACAAATCCGACAGCCCAACCGGATATTGCCCTAATTTCTCGGACCGCTTTGTGTCGAAAGTCGGGATTAAAACTTAATCTGGCGCCGGCTTTTTTAAGATATGGAATCAGGTAGAGGGCTTGAAGCGCCACGCCAGCCGTGGTACCGATTCCAAGGAGCAGTATCGGCAATGAAAGAGCATGAATTTGACCGAGGGCAAGCGATTTCCTTGTTTGTGAAAAAGCCAAAAATACCAATATGGCTACAAGGTTGTTTATTACCGGGGCATAAGCGGGCGGGGCAAAGACAGATCGGGCATTCAAAATTGCAGTTATTATTGCGATAAATCCATAGAAAAACAGTTGTGGAGCGAAGAATCTGAGAAGCAGGGTGGCAACCCTTTGCTGCTGGGGCGCGATACTTGAATGGTTTACTATGAGATAAAGATGGATTATTAGTGGTGCTACCAGTTCAAAGACTACCGTTCCAACTACCAGCAGTACGATTCCGACGCTGAGTACTACCGATATTGATTTCCAGGCGCTCTTTTTGTCCTCTTTGGCCAGGTGACCTACAAAGACTGGCAGTATCGAGGCTGAGATGACACCTCCGAGTAGCAGATCGTAGATAATGTTAGGAGTATTGTTGGCCAGATTAAATGAGTCGGAGAACGGACCTATTCCAAGCGCATAGGCCAGCGCGAGAAGACGCAAAAGGCCGGTGACACGTGAAACAAAGGTACCGGAAGCCATAGCCAATGCATTGACTTTGGTTGATCCGAGCAGTTGCCGAAAGTTGGATTTATTAATTCCGCTGATTCCGCTCACTTACTTTCACTCACTAGCCGCCTATTTCTTCTGTGGCCCTTTCTAAATGATTGGATCCACCATAGTGCGAGAATTAAGAATGCCCCAAGGGTGAGGATGATGCTCACAAGTGAAAAGGCCGTTGAGCGAATTTCTATAGAGGTATGGGCAACTACCAATTTGCCGTTTGTGGTAAACAACTTTGCGGAAATTAGGTAAATCCCTAAGGTCTCTGCATAGATAGGAATTGACAACGTAGTATTTGGGCCACTGACCACCACAGGTACGGTGTTTCCGTTTGGAAATGACAACCTATCAGATTTTATAACCAATACCCCTTTGAATGGAACCTTAAGCTGGGAGGAAATAGCAATTGGCAATTTTACGTTTCTTGAAGTCACTGTGAAGGATTTGTTAGCTGCCAGTGACAGCATGCTTGAAATTTGCGAGATGGTGGCCTGACTTGAGTTCAGGAACTGCTGAGATTTTGAACTTGAGATAGATGAAGCAAGCGAGGCCATGAGCGAGGTCTGAGCCTGAGATAGAAGAGTCGATTTGCCTAGCGAGGAATCAAGAGCAGAGACGTCAGATGAGATCGACTTGAACCGACTGACATCTATAGCTCTTGATGCTGCCGGATTACCTAATTTCCCGATCTGCAGCGAGCTGGTTGGAATCAGGGAAAAAGCATTTTGCAGATCAGTGGTGTGAACAAATGGGGAACTAGTTATGTCATTGAGTGCTGCATTGAGGTTGGAAGCTTGCTGAGGGGAGCTAACTCGAAACAACGTGCTAACCACTCGCTCAGAGATGTCATTGGGTTGATCAAAGTAGATCTGCGCCAAATCGGTAGAGATCTGATTGGCGGAAGTGTAGGGGATGGCCCCAGCGGATAGATCACTGCGCAGCTCACTGTCCGAGGAGAGAACTTCCAGCGCAGAATTCTGATTGTCTTCAATGAGAAAAGGCTGTGATAGTGAGAATTTTTGGTTAAATGGTGCAAAATATTTCTGTCCCAGCAGTATTTTTGATACACCGTTATTCGCTAGCAGTGACGCAGATGTATTACTAAGACCACCGTTGATTACTATAGGGCCAGGTGTGGTGGTATTTTTTCTGAGTAACTGATTTGAGAACTTGGTTCCTTCCGATAGATCCTGTTTGATAAGGCCTGAGAGTCCGGATGAAACCAGCCGGGGAAAGTTTATGGGTACAAATCCTGAAGTGATTATTTGATGGTTTGGCAGTGCGGCCCAGGACACGAGCTGAGATATTGTGGACTTATTGGTGGGCACGGAAGAACTTAGTGCTTCCTCAAGTACGATTCCAGGGATATCGACAGTAACATTTGCTAAAGGATTGGCCTGCAGATCAGCTGTTATAAGTGCAAGCGATTTTAGGTCATTGTTTGTATTGCCGCTAAAAGGGGCTTGCACCACCATCGCGAAATTGAGCGGCTTTGTCACCTTAGTGCTTGATTCAAGGGCGATCCTCGTAAGAGCAGTATGTATGACCTGAGAGTTTTTCACAAACACTGCCAGCAGGGGATAAACCCCGGCACAGTTGGGCGAACAATAGGGGATCTGTATAAAGCTGGTGTTGGGCGACTGCTTGCTGGTAGTGGGTTGCGAAGTTTCGGAGATTTCAAACGAAAGCTGGGGGTTTCCAGTTGAATATTTGGATAGACGGGTTACATCAACTGGTGGCGAAGATGCTATCGGAAGTGATTTGACTCCATATTTGGAAATAAATTGAAATTGGGATCTAGATTCAATCTTCGGGAATACCTCAAGCGAAACCTCTATCCCGCTTTGATTCTTAAGTGCAGCGGAATTTAGTGTTATCGTCTCCGGGGTTCCCATGCTGACCCATGTGGGACCGGAGGTTATTGATAGCGGGCTACTTGAATCCGTAGTTCCGGAATTTGAAGACGGCTTTACTGTAGTTGTAGTTGTTTTTTGGTGAGAAACATTGGACCTGGTGGAGGGATATTGCCGAAGCAGGAAAACACCAACCAAGATCACAAGAAATGCCAAAAACATTGGACCTCGCCAGGGTGGTATACGCCTTGACCTTCGGTGACTCGGATGTTTATTTGATCTTGGCATATTGGCTTACGACCCAACGAGTATCTATTTGACTATTTCAACACTTTTTCAACACGGCTATGGCATCGACCGCTAGTTAGAATACTCTTTTTCTATTTGGTTTCAACTATGGATTCTCAGGAAATCAGTTCATATTCCAGGATATTCAGCCTTTCATGGAGAAGAATGAAGCCAATCTTGAGGTAAAAATTTAATGCTTTGTCATTTTTGATCTGAGTGTTGACAAATATTTGGTTGGATCTCCAAAATCTCAGCCACTCAAGTCCATCAGCGACCAGCAGCTGTCCAATTCCTCTACTTTGAAATTCGGGATGAACAGCCAGGCGTTGCAGGTAACCCTTTTTATTGCCTAAACCGGTGATTGCATATCCAACTATTTGCTCGTGGTTACCGGCTAATTTAGAAGTGGCGATACGGAATCGCGATCTAGAAGTTGCGCTTTCTGCCTCAAGTAGGGCGTTGACGTCCATGGTCCAAAAATCGTCAAAGCAAAGTTTGTCGAGATTCGCCACCTCGGTTAGATCTGTTTCGCTTGGCTTTTTCAAACGTACCTTTTCCCTGGCAGCAGTTTCGGCAGCTGCGGTGGTTCGTTGCAGAACATAGAGTTGTTCCTTTAGGCGGAAACCCAAATTGACAAAGGCCACTGTTTCGCTCTCTATCAGAGCGCTGGTATAGATTGTTTTATATCCGATAGACCTGGATTTTTCGATACCAGCCAGAATCGTTTCAGATTTTATAGGTTCGAACGCAGTCAAAGGCGTGAGTAGCGCTGAAGAGTCGTGCGATTTCCAGGGACTTATCCTGATATGTTGGCTGCCGGCCTGTATTATTTCAGGCGATCTAGTTTCCAATTTTGTTTCCTGTTCTAAGGAATGCCGCTGGGTCATTCGGCAATCAACCCGACGGTAAGTACTGTAGAATATGACTAAATGGTTATTTTATTTGGGACACACCCTAAGTATGTAGAGCACGATTCCGGAACCGTACACCCTGATTCACCTCAGCGGCTTCAAGCGGTGTTTAAGGGAATCGAGTTGAGTGGGATAAAAGAACTTGTACAAGTATTCCAACCTACTCAGGCGACTGTCGAAGAGCTTAGTAGAGTCCATCAGCCCTCATATATAGAAGCCCTGAAGCGATTTTGCCTTATGGGCGGAGGGATGCTCGACCCGGATACTATGGCAACCGAGGCCTCTTGGGAGGCTGCCCTTTTAGCAGCTGGAGCTGGTCTGGATGCAGCCAGAAGGATTTACGCCGGCGAGGCAGACGCGGCCTTTCTTGCAGTGCGACCTCCGGGTCATCATGCGGTAAGTGACAGAGCCATGGGGTTCTGCTTGCTCAACAATATTGCGGTGCTGTCTGCTGAACTAGTCTCCCGTGGTGAGCGGGTGCTTGTATTCGATTTCGATGCCCATCATGGGAATGGGACTCAGGAGATATTTTTTGAAAGTTCCAAAGTTCTCTATGTTTCTACCCATCAATATCCTCTCTATCCAGGGACAGGGAGGGCCCGTGAGGTAGGCAAAGGGGAGGGTAAAGGTTACACACTCAATCTCCCGTTTCATGCCAACACCGTTGTGGCTTCATATATGGAGGGGTTGGATCGAATTGCCGCTCCGGTTATAGAGAGCTTCGCTCCAACCTGGATACTCTTATCGTCCGGATTCGATGCCCATCGACAAGATCCCCTTACTGAGTTGGGACTCACCTCCGCTGATTTTGGGATGCTGACTCTCTGGATCAAGCAGTTGGCGCCGACTGCCAACGTGGTGGCGATGCTTGAAGGTGGCTATGACCTGGAGGCGCTTGAGACTAGTACCGCATCCACGCTGGCAGCAATGGCAGGATTTCAGCTCAAGCTGGAGAGCCCAAGCCAGGGTAGGGCAAATATTGAAATGATTTCTGCTTTGGAAGAGTCACGAAAAAGGGCGCTGTCGGATTAATTCAGTTGAAGCAAGCCGATTTGAAGCGAAAGATAGGATTACCTGAGACGGATCAATTAGACAGAACCCAGGATTCTAATCTTTGGAAGTCAGTTATCTTCCAAGGCTAAGCTCACTATCTCACCTTCGTCGGTGAATAATGCTACAAAGCTAAAGCATTCACTATTTAGCGTGGTCGCTACTCCTGAGACTTCATTTCCATTGACGTCATCCGACCGGACAACAGTGCCAACCCCTAACCGTCGTTCCAGTGCGGTTACAAGGCTCGAGAAGGCTTGGCCTCAGAGATCTCAGCAAAAATGATAAGAATTTCCACTGATTTTAACGTCATAATCTCCCCATGTTGAACCGCATAGATCGCATGGATCGCCTTTGCTCATCAGGATCCCTTTCTTTGTTGGCTATCCGTCTTCCAGTTCCTTAGAAAGAACCCACATCGAGTCTGTCATAAAACGCAGTCTATGCATAGACTCGTCAAGTATCTGAAGGATCTCGTTCTGACGCTGTTCGGGGGTATAATCTGCGATTATTCTTACGGTTTCGTGACCATGACCGGCATCAGCCTTGTCGCTTACCTCAAAGAACTGTGTAGCGTCCTGACTTAGTCCAAGATGTTTGAAATATGGATCTGGATCTAGGCCTGTTCCGGCTTTCAATCGGTATTTGCTCGGTAGATTACGATCTCCCAGGATTTCAAGCCCATTTACTGCAGTAAAACCCACCAACCAATCCGGATCTCTTGCTTTGGACCAAAGCCAATCAAAGGTAGAGGTTGCTGCTTCGAGAGTTGGAAAATTTTCTATCTCTTCTCTGCTTATTCCCACTCCGTTTCCAAGCCGAATCAGTAGCTGGTAGTGGTTGGTGTCTCCGGCAGGATCCAGCACCACCTCTGACATCAAATTTTCTACTTCATATGCCAGTACTTCAAACTCTGGGCAGTTGGACATGATTGAACCTACCCATCTGGGAAATAGGCGTGAAAACTTGGTCCATTGTAGAACGAAGGCTCTGGTGACACCCACTGAAGGTTTGTTGGCCATAGCATCGATTAGTTTTGGAAGGTTGGAAAACCACTTGTCAATTACGAGTGACTCAACACGCTGGGCAAATTCGTTATTCATCTCGTGACCACATCCTGGTTATTGGGCTTGCCAAATCCAGATTGTTCAAGTAGTTTGTAAAGCTTTTCTACCGGAACTTGGAACTTTGTAAGGTTTCTATTCAGCCACATGATATGTTGACCGTCGCTTACCTGGGCTTTGTTGAAAAGGTGCACCGCTAACTGGTGAAGGTCGGTGACCTGACATTCACAGATTGGACATGAACTGTATTTGCTAGCCTTTTCTGTCATATAATTGCGCTTTTGGATTGAATGCGAATATAAGGTTCAAGAGCGACTTTATCACCGGTAGGGGGAGATGAAAAGTTTGACTCAGTCAAGAATCCTGTGTTTTTAAGTTACCATTCACCACCCCTGATCTATTCATGAACGTTACCGATGGGGTGCTGTGCCATTAATTACGACAAAACATGCTCTGACATGGTGATTCGCGAAGAGGTTTCAAATGTGCTGAACTGTTTGTT
>JAJZLS010000024.1 GCA_021803345.1 Actinomycetes bacterium | reverse complement strand
ACAATTACTGCCCTTTTGTTGGTCGGTTTGCACTGTTTTATCAACAACCATTCTACCAGCTCAGAGGGCACTATTTCTTAATAGTTGGCTCTTTCTATGCGGTTAGGTTCGGTGTTTTGAGGCTAAATGCTCTAGCGCCAATTCGTAATAATGAGCGAAGTAATAGTCCGCAATCTCATCGCTGGTAGTCATCCAAACGTCATTCGTTGAAGCGATTGCAGCAAGAATTTTGTCAAGATATTTCAGGCGGAATGGCTGACCTGTTACAAATGGGTGGACTGCCAGAGACATCACCAGTCCGCTCGCTGAGGCACACTCATACAAAGTTTCGAACTGATCCATTACTATGCGGTAGAAATCGTCGCCACTTAAGCTTTTCCCAACAAAGAGCGGAATGTCGTTTATTTCGATCGAATAGGGAACTGAGATCATTCTGCTACCAGAAACGTTGAGCGGGAATGGTTGGTCATCGCTGCACCAGTCGCAGAGGTAGGTCAAACCTAATTCAGACAGTAACTTAGGTGTGTTGTAGGTCTCGGTCAGCGCTGGGCCTAGCCAACCTTTCGGTGAATGTCCGGTTTCTGTGGTGAGTAGGTTAACGATTTCAGTGAGATACTTGCGTTCCTCGTCTTCGGTGAATCCAGCCTGGAAAATAGAATTGTTCTTGCCATGAGCGAGCCATACCCAGTTTCTCTCGTTGCCAAGTTCAATGATTTGCGGATATCGGAGGCAGACATCTGAGTTGAGCAGTACGCTGCCTCGTACTCCATGAGTTTCCATGACGTCAGCCATCCGCCAGAGTCCAACCCGTGGACCGTAGTCCCTCCAACCAAAATTGAGCGGATCTGGGACCAAACCAGCTGTTCCGGAGAAGATACTCGTCGAGGGCTTGTCCACCTCGTAATGTTCGATATTGAGACCCAGCCAGAAGGCTAGCTTGGTGCCATTGGGCCATTCAATTTTAGGGCGGTCAGTGATAGGCCAGAAATTGTAAAGCGTGTTGTCCATCGTGGGCTCCTTTCGTTGAATGTTTCACTCAACCCATAAAGAATCGAATCAACTTGTTTTTGTACTGCTAGTTCTTTAGCTGGGCTAAGATTTGGTCTACTGCCATCACGTCTGCATATTTGGCTTGTAGGTCAAAAAGAGACTGATCGTGTGCCGCTTTGGAACGATCTCCTACAGCTTCCCGAGCGACCATTGGCCTGAATCCATATTGCAGTGCATCTACGGCTGTCGCTCTTACACATCCACTGGTGGTGCAGCCAGTTATGATGAGTGTATCCACACGAAGGGTAGTGAGCCGTGTCGAGAGATCGGTACCGAAAAATGCTGATGCATATTTCTTGAAGATTACTGCTTCAGTCGGTTTTCGACCAAGTCTTGAGTCTACCTCGACCTCTGGTGTCCCGGACCTAAGTGTCATAAGGCCTTGCATCTTTGAAGCCCATATCCCGGCATCGCTCAGATCTCGGTCTTCGTAGGCGACTGAAGTATAAAAAATGGGGAGATTGCGAGTTCTCGCAGCTTGCAGTATTTTGGATGTCTCCTCGATCACATCTTCGAGGGGAGCTCCTAGGGGCATATCGGGATCGGTGAATGCACCGATGAGATCGATCACGATTACGGCAGGAGACTGACCGAAACCGATTGTCTTACCAAATCCTCGCTGCCGAAACAGTTCCTCGTCAGCAATAACCATGCCTTCTTATCCCCCCTTGGGACACTGAATATGCTCGTAGCAAATACTATCAGTCGAGTATCTTGAAGTAAACTACATTGGTTTCAAAATGGTGGGCCCGGTTGACCTGCCCATGTGATATGGATCCCGATAACTGATCATCAATTTTTCAGGAATTGGTCAAGAGTCTGATCTGCTGTGGATTGTGCGCGAGGGAAAAACAAAGAGACATGTGCTTCTCCCACATTCACATGTAATAAGTTTCAAACCAGGAGAACTAGGAATAGCTACTGTCACGCGCAACATTATCGACACCAAGCACCTCTGCCAGCGATGAATTCATTGTGGGTATCGTCACAGCCAGAAGGGTCAACCTAGAGATGAAAATGAAAATTAAACATAAGTCTCTCGATAGATACCCACAAACTGGCTGAAATTCTCAAGGTTTAGACTCAACCTAAGCCATCCTTTCGGCATATGTTGGTTCAAGTCCATGTGGCCCGAGCCGTGCTCCGTGCTACAGCTTGGTTGTGTAGTAGCGTTGGGGAGGTGCCATCTGGTACAATGAGAGATTTGCCCTCGGGCTCTTTCCTCAACCGGTCTGGACGATTGGACACGCGTGAAATGTAGCGCTGTAAAAGAAAGAAAATAGCCGTTCAATTGGCCTTAACGAGTTCAACGACATAGCCACCAACTGCGACGAGAAATCCGACTGCCATCAGAAAAGATGCACCGTTACTCTGGCCGCCCATGAGGAAGATCACACCCCCGACCCCGGCAACTAGAATGCCTCCAAGGGAGATGAACGCACGGACTATCGCCCACTGGCCATATTCAAGTGCCTCAACTATGGAAAACACCGCTCCGACTACCAGGAGCATACCGAGTATCATATGGACCATCACCAGCGGCCCACTGTACATCATTTCTGCCATGGCGAACCCAGTTGACGGCAGTGTCACATACAGATTGACCCCCATGCCCAGTAAGAACTGTATCGCCAATAGTCCAAGCATTCCGAGTGGCACTGTTTTGATTGTTGACCTACTATTTGGCATCGGCGGCTGGTCACCGTAACGTGTCGTCATCTCTTCACTACCCAGCGTAAATGCTCCTCGGTCCCCAGCAATTCTAGGCGGCGCCAGAGCACCGGATTGTGAGATGATTGGCTAGCGTGACATGCGATAGCAGCCTTCTGCCGTCCGCGGTCTACGTCGATGACGATGTCGATTTCAGATTTGGGGCGTCCCACAAAGTTTGTCCCATACTCGGAGTTGAGCTGTAAGGCGACGCCTTCTGGCAGTGCCCAGGCGAGCACGGGAAGGCCGAACCGCTCGGCTATTAGGACCGCCGCTTGGGTTGCACGGCTATGGTCGGGGTGCCCGGTGATTCCACCTTCGTCAAAGACTAGGAGCAACTCCGCATTTCCGAGCACTTCTTCAACCTGATGTGCCAGTTCCTCTACCGACACTTCGGCGAGGTGCCCGTCGGGATAGGAAAGCAGTTCTGCATCTTCGATACCGAGTATGTCCGCTGCTGCGCTGAGCTCTTCGGCACGCACCTCTGAGAGCGGGCGGCTCGAGTCACCAAGGGTTGAAGCCTCACCGTGGGTGAAGCATAGCGCTCTAACTTTTATTGCCCGCTCTGACAAAATGCCGATTACCGAGCCAAGTCCAAAGGACTCGTCGTCGGGATGTGCACATACAACCAACACTTCTTTGATTGCGGGTAGGACGTAACCAGTAGAGTTCATGGCAGCGGCTTCAGTAGGATGCTTGCAGCGACTGACTGGACCATCAATTTAGTTCGGCAAATTCTGGTAATCACCGGATTACCATCCAAGTGTGGTCGGCATCTTCCTGCCACGACGGGCATGCCATAGGTAGGTCCGCTCAAAGGCACGTTTGGCTAAGAGCCACTGCCATCCTTCTGAAACGGTAGGTTTTCGGTTTCGAGGCGGTCGCACTGGATCCACATTGATGTAGGCACCGCGATTTCCCATATCCAGTATGCAGCGGGCTGACAGCTCAGCATATGGCGCTTCTGTTCCATTTACTCGGGCGACAATGTCGGCCACGGCAATGTGTGCCATCTGCTCGGTCATGTGACCTGTCTTTGGGAAGTTGACTGGAACAGGTGTTTCGCCTTCTGGCGGCAAGGCAACCGCGACTCCAACCGTGTAGACTCCGTCTGCAGAGTGGTGGCGATAGTGAGCATCGACCGGGATAAATCCTTTTGGGTTAGAAAGGCCAGGGCTTTTTGCCACGGCATCGATGCCAGCCAACGGTGGAATTACGATTGAAAGCACAGACTCAATCGGACGCAATTCTTGAACTTCAACTACCGCAGCAGTTATCTTTGTTACCACCGCAGAAGTTTGATATCTGATTTCACGCTCCTCCATTTCACCTTCGAGAAGTTGGCGGATCTTGCCCACTCCGCCCATTCCCATGTGTCCAAGGAATGGTTCGGGAGTGACAAAGGTCATTGGGACCAAGTGACGCAGCTTTCGTCGGCGCAACAGGTGATCGAGTTCAAAGGCCAGTTCGTAGGCGGGTCCTATGCAACTGGCGCCCGGAGCCGCCCCAACGACGATCGGACCTGGCTGTCTAAGCAGCCCCTGGACTGCGCTAGCAAGTTCCTCGGCTTCTCGGGGAGACATGGGTGAGTGGCCAGGCCCATCAAAAGGTCCAAGACCCTCGACTGCCTCGTTCGCGCTGCGATGGCCGGTAGCAATGATGAGGAAGTCGTATCGATGCTCTGCCACTGTTGTCGTCAAGGATTTTTGCTCGGTATCGATGGCAGTCACAGTTTCATGAGCGAATTTCACCTGCTTACCTGCGATCGGCCCAGCAAGGTCGAAGGAGATTTCACTTAGCTTGCGCGATCCAATTGCCACCCAGGTCAGCGAAGGCACGAATGTAAAGCGCTCGTCTTTGGATATAAGAGTAATTTCGGCTCGATCGGGGTCGAGGTGACGGCGCAGCTCATAGGCGGCGGTAAGACCGCCAAATGAACCACCCACAATGAGTATTTGTATTCGTTTAGTCATAGACCACCAACTCTTTCATGATTGGGGAACATTCGTGTGGATTGGGTCCGAGAGCATCGCAGTTTCGGATCTAGTTCTCATCAGGCAAATGAAGGTACTCAAAAGCTGACCACCTTGTCAGCCCAGACCGTCCAGTCGGCAGACTCCTCAAGCGTCGAACGTCGTGCGCCATCCACCAGGGCGCTTTCGTCAATAGCTCGTGCCTCCATGCAGGTGCCACAGCAGCCGACTGAGCCACCGTGCCGGAGCACTGAGGTAACCATGCGATCTAGATGGTAGTAACCATCGGGTACCTTTTGGTTGGCGACAGCGCAGCCGACGGAGTCACCAAAGAGAAAGACTCTAACCTCCACGCTGTCGCGGCGGGCTAACGAACCAGCCAAACGCAACCCGTTGTAGGATCGTTCGGTGCCATAGGGTGGATCATTCAGAATAACTAGTACTTTCATTGGGACCTCGCTTATTCAGTCATTGCAGTTGGAGAAAATTCCTGCCGTAGGTTTGAAACTTCCGATCCAACTGCCACCGGCAGGTTGGCTTGGCGCCATTCGGGCATGCCATCTTCAAGGCAACGGGCTTGGCGGCCATGCTGTTGCAGGGTTGCCACCGCTTGAGGAGCAAGTAGGCACAGTGGGCCGCGGCAGTAGGCTACAATCTCGACTTGAGGGTCGAACTCATCCAAACGCGCTTCCAGATGCTCTAGTGGTAGGGAAATAGCGCCAGGAATATGTCCAGCTTGGTACTCTTGCGTCGGTCGCACGTCTAACACCACCACGTCACCGGCACGTACGCGATTTAGGAGCTCGACGCGGCTCACCCGTTGGGTGGTTTCAGCATGGGACCCTATTTCTGACAATATTTGTTTCACCTCGGCGAGCCGAGCCTGAGCAAGGTCACCGAGAGCTGCAATGAACCGGCAGACTTCCTCGCCTGCAGCCTTGTAGTAGACGCGATTGGCCTCCCTGCGAGTGTCGACTAACCGTGCTTGTCGCATGATCTGGAGGTGTGCCGAGGTGGTTGTGAGTTTGAGGCCTGTCGCCGCGGCGAGTGCCTCCACACTTCGCTCACCTTGGCAAAGTAGGTCAAGCAGCTCGATGCGCTTTGGATGTACCACAACCTTGCCAATTCGTGCCAGCTGTTCGTAGATGACGACTGGTGCTTCATAGGTTTTTGTGTTATCCATAGATCTATGGATAACACAGTTATTGAAATTATGCAAGATTTTGTGACAAGAATGTTTCCCGATTTTTGAGATCTGTCCTCAGTGTGCTCGCTCTTAAGCATAGATGACGGTAACTCTGCCGCTTTTAGCAACGACGGACCCGTCTCCAATCCATCCCTATAATCGCAGGACGATCTGCTATGACGTTGACCCTATGGAGCTACATCCCCAATAGATATTCATGTGGACGGCAAAATCAGGGCGACGATGGAGGCCAGTGCCGGACCCTCAAGACACCTCAGGCAGAACTAGTAACCCGAAGGTCATAGGTTTAAACCCCATCTCCGCCACTAGAGAAGTGCAGAAGGTCCCTTCAGTTGGAGGCGGCTTGTGTGGTTTGAAATAACACTGTTTGTGATTTGGCATTGTTTCAGGCTGCTTTATTGGTAACTTTTCAGTTACCCTCTTGTACACCTGTTTCTTTGTACTATTTCAACCCAACCATAGTGGTTCGAATTTGTCATGTTTCAATTATCCAAATTTAATGATTGGTTTAATCACTTTGCCGTCATGGGCGTCTTCGCAGGCTTTGTTGATTTCGTCAAATCGATAGTAGGTCACCAGCTTGTCAAACGCGAATTTACCCGCCTTGTAAAAATCGATTAGTTGCGGAATCAGAACTCTTGGCACGCTAGCACCTTCAACCAGTCCAGCAACTGTTTTATTTTTTGACCTGAGATCATTTGAGTCTATTGCAGCTTCAGTGCCCTGCGGAAGTCCTCCGAGCTGGACTGCGGTTCCAAGCGGAGCAAGTGAATCAATTGCCTGGCGAAGCAATGCTGGGTGGCCAGCAGCTTCAATGGTGAAGTCGGCTCCACCATCGGTAAGTGTGCGGATCTCTGAAACCAGGTCAGACAACTTGCTGGCGTTGATCACATGGGTAGCACCGAGTTCTCGTGCAAGCGCTAGGCGATTCTCATGGACATCAACAGAAATTATGGTACCGCACCCAACAATTGCTGCGGCCATTACTGCGCTGAGGCCAACTGCTCCGGCTCCAATCACTGCGATGATTGATCCAGGCTCCGGTCGCAGTCGGTTGAATACAGTTCCGGCTCCGGTGAGTAGTCCGCAACCGAGCGGACCAAGAAGGGCCAAATCGACATCTTTTGGAACCTTGATTGCATTGCGGGACTTTACTACTGAGTAAGTCGCAAATGATGATTGTCCAAAGAAGTTGGAAAGCAGTTGATCCCCGCGGTGTAGACGATGTGAGAGGTCTTCCATTTTGCCGCCGAAATTCAACTCGGCATGTCGTGCACACGCATATGGACGGGCTCTCAAGCAGTTGCGACAACTACCACAGGACGCAAATCCAAGAACAACATGATCGCCTACCTCGAGGTCTGTGACGCCGGGCCCGACCTCTTCTACTATCGCTGAGCCTTCGTGTCCCAAAACAGCCGGTGCTGGAACTCGGTGAGTCTGATTTTTCACATTGACATCAGTGTGACATATTCCAGATGCCACCATACGTACCAGAACTTCTCCACTTTTGGGTGGATCGAGTTCTATTGTTTCGATCTCGAAGTCTTGGCCCTTGGTGTTTACTACAGCTGCCTGGATCTGCATCTTTAGAAGTCTCCTAAATCTCGCTGATATGGCTTCCAACTATAGCGGTTTTTAACCCAAGCCATATGTAAGTTCGAATATGTTGAAAGAGTTTTTACCCTGCTCGAAATGTATTGTCATCATGAATAAGACACGAAGCTTCGAAAGTAAGTTGTCTATTTCGCTAAAGCTTGCTGTGGCGGCAATGCTCGGAGACGATTCAATTCCAAAGCCTTGGCGTCTTTTTGTTACTGAGTGCTGTCGAGAATCGGCGTGAAAAATTGACTCACATCAAAAGGTTTTTTGATGAAGTTTTGTTCCAGCAAATAGCTGGAAAATGCTTCCAGGACATGTTTGTTGGCAGAAAATCCATACGGCCATGGGTCTCCATTGAAGATTGTGTCAATTTCCTCAAGGTCATTAAACAGCCAGGGTAACGTGTACTTTATCGTGCCCGTGAAGTGCATCTTTCTTATTGCAATTCGCTTGGCTTCGGTAAACGCCTTGTAGAGACTTTCGGTGACCCAAGGGTACCGCTCAAATATTTCCGTACGAATTACGAAAGTATGCATTATGGGGAAGATTCCGGTCTTTTCAAAGTATTGTCTTTCGATTTCCCTGTAATTGGGAAATAGCCGATCAACTTCTTTGGTGGAATCTACTGACGCAGGCTTTCGAGCTCCGATAGCGGCGTCGATACCGCCGTTTCTGAGCTCCTCACTTAGGCATTTGCCATAGGGAAGCATTGCGGGTCTATAACCAGCCATCGTTTTCCTGGCTTCGATTTCTTCATATGATAATGGGACATCAACTCCACCCTCAATCCAGTTGATTGAATGGAGATCTACGTCGTACTCATGTTGAAGCAACCCGCGGATCCACACGGCTGCAGTTTGCCAATATTCGGGAACACCGACTGTTTTACCTTCTAAATCTTTTGGATTTTTAATGTTGTCTCTGACGAAAATAAAGCCCTGGCGGAACACTCGGGATGGAAATATCGGTAGTCCAGTAAATTCGTCGTTTCCATTTGCTCTCATTTGAAGGTACTGGGAAAGCGACATTTCTGATCCATCAAAGGATTTGAAATCTATCATTCGTGAAAAAATTTCTGGAGGCGATTGTATTGGTATATAGTTGAGGTCTATGCCTTCTGGTTTGACCTCTCCGGTCCGGAGCGCCTCGGTACGGTCATAAGGTCCGCATGCAACTGTGAATGTGAGATTTGCCATTCCTCATATCCTAGCTTTGGAGCAAGTAAAGTAAATATGCAAAATAGCCTGAGTGGTACTAAAAGGTTTTGAGATTTGCCAAGGCGATTTCCATTTTTAGTTAGAAATAGAAATCGTTTATTTCGTTGATCCAGTTATCTAATTGCCAGTTAAAGCAACGTTGTAGTGTCTTGCTGGAAGCAACCTAACTGTTGAAGTGGAGTTTTTGGCTATAGCCCTTATCGAGCTGCAATTGCCTCGGAACTCGACATAGTGAGTTTGACCGTTTTTGAAAGTGGTTTTGATGAATGCCTGGCATATCGCAACATTTTCTTTTGTCGGCGCATTAGAGGTGTTCTGGGTTATGGAAGACGAAGTCTGGGACGCTGCGGTTTGGAACGGAGAGGATTGCCAATTAGTGGTACTCGATTGCGCCGGGTGTGATACCAAACTAAATTGCCAAACCAGGGCGATGATAACTCCAATCCCGAGGATGGTGGCATCGATCACCGCAGCGATTACCCCGGTCCGGTCCTGCTTATCAAAAATTTCGTCGTAGATCTCATTGTCAAGTGCAGGATTGCTAGTGTTTTGGGTTTCACCATTTTCTAAGCTTGCCAAAGTAAATCCGTTCCGAGTTTGCGATCAATGCCGACAAATGGCAGTACCATCTGGATAGCATCTGGTAGTTGTCAAGAGCTAGTTTATCTGCCTCACAAGATTTGAGACCCAGCCCAGCGATGTTACACGGATTGTCGGTAATGATGGGCTGATGATTTGTCGTTTAGGGTGCACCTGAAATGGTTATTACAACTTGTCCCAAGGATGTGTCCTTAGGAAAGAAGTTCCGCAATCTTTGACTTGAAAAAGGTGAAAGTTCCAGCCATAGCCCATCAATAGCTTTTTGGCCAGATCGCATGGTAAACCTAGGCTTACCATGGATGGTAAATATCGCATCGACTTTTTGATTGTCAATCAAGGCGGTAACCTGGTGGGTCAAGAAATCAAATCTAAAGTTGGTAGCAAGAAATGTTCGATATCCCGGCAACTGAATTTTGATTCCGCCAGAGTTGGTCACGATTCCCACTAGACGGTAGTTGGGCTCTTGATACTCGATGTGACCACCGGTAATTGGGACAGAAAGAGTTTTTTGGCCATTCTGGGACTCTACTGAGGCTGGATTTATTGAGCTAACTATCAGTTTTCGATTGGTCCAGCCCGATCCGACAGAGGTTGAAAAGGTAATTTGAGTGTCTACCCCGGTCAAGTTATCGATGTAAATCGATTGAGCAGAAGTTTTAGATGTAGATGTTGAACCATTTTGGAGCTGACTGGCGCCTATTGCAGTATCTGCAGGGGAACTTTTGGATTGTGTGAAATAAGCACACGAAGATAGGAGCAGCGCCAGCGATGCTATCAGGAGAGGATAACCTATAACGGTTCGCTTTTGGGGGCAAATGTTATGCAAGGTAGGGTCCTATCGGCTTGCTCGTTCGCTCCAAGGTGAATTTAGGCCTTGATTTCAAATAGTTTGTTGATTCAAAATTAAAAAACTCTCACGCCCTTGGTCGACTACAGATTCCAAATTTTTTCGGGATCGCAGAGATCTTCTGGCTTCTGTTCATCAATAAGTGGTAAGGTCAAGATAGCATTTAACTGAATGCCGGGAGCTTGAATCTAGGCTGAGAGGATGCCGGGGGCATCGACCGTATATACCTGATCCGGATAATGCCGGCGGAGGGAGTAACCATGAATCAATCAATTAGCAAGATTTACCTGAAGACTGAGGGCAGTGGACTTGAAGTACCATTCAAACAGGTACTTTTGAGCGAAGAGGGTCCTGATGGTAATCCCTTAAAGATCAATCTTTATGACACTTCCGGCCCCAACGATGACCCGCGGAGTGGGCTTCGGCCGCTGCGTTCGGAGTGGATTTTACAACGAGGGGATGTCGAAGAAATAAGAACTGACACGGTTGAAATTCCGTTTGGCAAGAAGTCTCAAGATATGGGGTCGGCAACGTTGACCCATAAAGTGCTCAGGGGCAAGAGCGGCCAACGTCCAACTCAGCTTGAATATGCGCGCAAGGGTGAAATTACCCCGGAGATGGAATTTGTGGCACTGCGTGAAGGGGTGGAACCCTCTTTCGTATTACAGGAGATAAAAGAAGGTAGAGCCATCCTTCCAGCTAATATCAACCACCCCGAAAGTGAGCCGATGATCATTGGACGTAACTTTTTAGTAAAAGTTAACGCCAATATCGGTAATTCAGTTGTTTTCTCCGGTGTCGACGAGGAGGTCACCAAGCTTCGTCAAGCAGTGAAATATGGCGCAGATACCATCATGGATTTGTCCACAGGAAAAGATATAGCTGTCATCCGCGAAGCCTTAATAAGGAATTCTCCGGTACCGATGGGAACAGTTCCAATCTATGAGGCACTGGAAAAAGTAGGCGGTGCCGCTGAAGATCTTACCTGGGAGGCATTTGCCGAAACGATGATCTCTCAGGCTGAGCAAGGGGTTGACTACATGACTATTCATGCCGGGCTCCTGCTTGGCTACATTCCTCTTACTATTCCTCGGGTTACGGGAATTGTAAGCAGGGGAGGCTCCATTTTGGCAACCTGGTGTTTGGCGCATCACAAGGAGAACTTCCTGTATGAGCACTTTGACGAGGTCTGCGAAATTCTGGCAACCTACGACATCTCCATTTCACTGGGCGATGGACTGCGGCCAGGGTCAATTGCTGACGCCAATGATGAGGCCCAGTTTTCCGAGCTTCGCACTCTAGGCGAGCTAACCCGCAGGGCAAAGGCCTTGGGAGTCCAAGTTATGGTGGAGGGTCCGGGCCACGTACCCTTACACAAGATCAAAGAAAATGTTGACTTGCAGCAAGTGGTATGCGACGAGGCTCCTTTCTACACGCTGGGGCCACTTACCACTGACATTGCTCCAGGCTATGATCACATCACTTCCGCGATTGGAGCCGCGTTGATAGCCAGCCACGGCACTGCGATGCTTTGCTATGTGACGCCGAAAGAGCACTTGGGCCTGCCTGATCTTGAAGATGTAAAACAGGGAATGATTGCTTACAAGATTGCTGCCCATGCCGGAGATCTCGCCAAGGGCCATCCAACTGCATCTTTGTGGGATGACGCATTATCGCGGGCCAGATTTGATTTCCGCTGGGAGGATCAGTTCAATCTTGCGCTTGACCCTGAAACGGCCAGAAGCTTCCACGATGATACTCTTCCAGCCCCAGCTTCCAAGAAGGCACACTTCTGCTCAATGTG
This sequence comes from Actinomycetes bacterium, assembly GCA_021803345.1. Lineage (GTDB taxonomy): Bacteria > Actinomycetota > Acidimicrobiia > Acidimicrobiales > Acidimicrobiaceae > SCQM01. The sequence continues at coordinate 107,400 of JAJZLS010000024.1, read as the reverse complement.
TGGACCAAAGTTCTGTTCTATGGCGTTGTCACAAAAGCTGAAGCAATCTTGGGATGATGAAGTTGTCGAAGCTATGGAGGAAAAGTCCAAGGAATTTGAGCAGATGGGTGGCTCGATCTACGTGGAAATATCCGGACGGAAGTAGTAGCGCCAGGGGTGAGATTGGTCCCACCAGTCTAATCCCTGGCTAAATTCAGATAATGACCTTTTCTGGCTGGACTTGATATTCAACCTGGTCATGCGGAAGTCCCAGTTGATTCCAGTTTGGCCTTAACTTCAAATCGCGCTAAGTTTTGGTTTTCTACGGCCGTTAAAGCAACCACTCCGCCCGCATCGCATAGATCATCGAGTCCCATATTAACAATGGCCAGGTCTGCAGGACTTGCTTCGATTTCAAGGTGCTGTACGCGAGTCTTCATAGACAGTTTTGATTCCGATTTAGCCTTTCTAACCGCAGTCAATAATTCAGCTACTAGCTCGAGGATCCTTTTATCTGCAGGATATTCACTGACTTCGCTAATGCCGAATAGTTGATCTGCGTTTTGGACTAGTTCCTTGCCCATCATTTCTGAACTTGGCCATATCTGAAGGTGCAGTGAGTCATCATTGAACCATGACCAGACTTCCTCGGAGACGAATGGCATAAACGGTGCGAACAGTCTCAGAAGCACACGTGTTGCTGATAACAACGATATACGCGCTGACATGGTTGCTGAAAGGTCGAAAGAACCTTTGAACGGGCCGAATTCCCTGACTTCCCCATAGGCACGAAGCTTTACCAGTTCCAGGTAATCATCGCAGAAGCTCCAGAAGAACTTTTCGGCCACCTCAAGTGCCTTTGTATGGTCATAAGTTTCCAAGGCTTTTGTAGCCTCGTCCACCACGTCAGATAGGTGCGCGAGCATCGACGCGTCGAGAGGGTGCAGGCTAACTGAATCGATAAAACCTGAGTTTTCGGGAGTAGGAAGGTTTGCAATAGCGAGGGCAAATTTAGAGGCATTTAAGAGCTTTATGGCCATCCTTCTGCCAATCTTTATTTGTCCTTCGTCCGCAGCTGTATCAACCCCGGGGCGTCCACTTGCTGCCCAGTATCGCAGTGCATCGGCACCGTGAGCTATAAGTAGTGGCATGGGAGTTACTACATTGCCTTTTGATTTTGACATTTTCTTTCGATCGGGATCTAGTACGAAACCAGAGATGACCGTATTTTCCCAAGGCAGGACTCCGTGCTCAAGATGTGACCTAAGGACGGTGTAAAAAAGCCAGGTCCGTATGATGTCCTGACCCTGAGGGCGTAAGTCCATTGGGAACAGCGTTTTGAAGCTTTCCTCATCGTCAAGCCAAAATGTAGCGATCTGAGGGGTAAGCGACGACGTTGCCCATGTGTCCATGACGTCAGGATCCCCGATAAATCCTCCCGGGATTCCCCTTTGCACTTCTGAATAACCAAATGGGACATCTTGGGAAGGGTCAACTGGAAGCAGGTCGATCGATGGAACTATTGGATCCGAATAGATTGGCTCGCCTGATTTATCTAATCTATACCAAACCGGAATGGGGATTCCGAAGAATCGCTGTCGGGAGATATTCCAGTCTGTGTTTAGTCCATCAACCCAGGTTTCGTACCGAATCCGCATATGTGACGGCACCCAGTTCAGTTGTTTTCCCAGCTCTATGAGCCGGTCCTTATGAGCTAGCGTCTTTATGAACCATTGTCTGGAAGCCACTACTTCAAGAGGTTTGTCACCTTTTTCATAAAATTTGACAGGGTGTTTGATTTTTCGGGGAGCTTCAACCAGATGTCCCTGCTTGTCTAAAAGGTCTACGATGATTTCCCTGGCAGTCCGCGCAGTTTTCCCCTGTAGCTGGATGTAATTGGCGATCGCAAGCTCGACATTGCGGGATTCCCAACCTGGTGATCCCCAGGAGATGTCTTGCAGTCGTCCGTTTCTGCCAAGAATGAGACGCAGGTCAAGACCTAGTTCTTTCCACCAGGTTACGTCGGTAAGATCACCAAAGGTACACACCATAGCTATACCCGAACCTTTTTCAGGATCGGCGAGATGGTGCGATACAATCGGCACCTTGACTCCAAAAAGTGGCGAATATACATAGGTGCCGAACAAGGGCTTGTAGCGCTCGTCTTCCGGGTTCGCTACAAGAGCGACAACTGCAGGTATAAGTTCGGGCCTGGTGGTTTCGATTACCACTTCTTTGTCATCGGTGTCTCGGTAAAAACGAATCTTATGAAACGCTCCCTCTATTTCCCGGTCTTCGAGTTCTGCTTGCGAAACTGCAGTTGCAAAATCGACGTCCCACAATGTAGGTGCTTCAGCGCTATAGACCTCGCCTTTTCCGATTAGTTTGAGGAATGCCGCTTGGGAGATTTTCTGAGCATGCGGTCCTACAGTCGTGTATGTAAGGTCCCAATCTACTGACAATCCAAGATGACGCCACAGATCTTCGAATGCCTTTTCGTCTTCGGCAGTAAGTCTTTGGCAGAGTTCTATAAAATTCTTTCTCGAAATGGGTATTTGATTTTTACCAGGACTTTGGGGAACCTCAAAATTGGGATCATACTGCAGCGTGGGATCGCATCTCACGCCAAAGTAGTTCTGTACTCGGCGTTCAGTTGGCACTCCGTTATCATCCCAACCGATCGGGTAAAATACGTTAAAGCCCCTCATTCTCTTGAAGCGGGCAATAACATCAGTATGAGTGTATGAAAATACATGTCCGATATGGAGGGAACCACTTACAGTGGGCGGAGGGGTATCAATTGAGTATATTTGGTCTCTTTGAGCACCAAACCTGTACTTGTAAGTACCGTCGCTCTGCCATTTTATTAGCCAATTTTCCTCTAAACCATCAAGAGATGGCTTTTCGGGGACTGAATAACTCATCTATCCGGTACCGTACCTTTTGTGTTTCGTCTTTTTGATACTGCAATTGGGGACATTGTTGAAGTGTCTCCTATACATTCTGACAATTTTTCCATGTATGTCTGCGGCCCAACCGTATACGATCTTGCCCACTTGGGACACGGCCGATACGCTTTGGTGTTCGACGTACTCCGTAGATATCTTGAATGGCGTGGCTTAAACGTCAGGCATGTTTCAAATATCACAGATGTTGATGACAAGATTTTAGATAGAGCCAGGCGAGAAAACCGTACTCCCGGTGAAGTTACATTGGAATTTGAACAAAAGTGGTTCGCAACCATGGATCGGCTAGGGGTCCTTAGACCTCACTTCACTCCGCACGCGACTGAATATATCGCCAAAATGATCTCTCTTATCAGTTCTCTCATAGATCTTGATGCTGCCTATATTGGCGATGATGGTGTCTATTTTGACAGTACCAAGGTATCGGACTATGGGCTTTTGGCAAGGCAGAGTCTTTCGTCGCTTCGGGCGGGCGCTCGTATTGAAGATAAAGGTTTTAAAAGATCTTCGACAGATTTTGTATTGTGGAAGTTCGATTCCGATGCTTCCTGGGCATGGGAGTCACCCTGGGGGATTGGGCGACCGGGTTGGCATACTGAATGTGTAGTGATGTCGACCGACTTGCTCGGTTCAGAATTTGACCTTCATGGAGGAGGGCTCGATCTATCTTTTCCTCATCACGAAAACGAGCGAGCACAGGCTTGTGCCATTGGAATTGGGTTTTCTCATCACTGGGTTCACAACGGATTCGTAATGGTCGGAAACGACAAGATGTCGAAATCTCTTGGAAATTTCACCACTCTTGATGAACTGCTCGAAAATACTGATCCAAGAGCATACAGACTTTTGGTGCTTCAGTCCCATTATCGCTCTCCGCTTGAAGTCAATGCACAAACCCTGTCCGAAGCTTCAAGGGCTTTAAACCGCTTTGATTTGACTTACCGCCGCATCAAAGATTCGGATATAAGGACTATTGGCCTAGAACCGCAAGATGACATATGCGACACATTTCGATCGGCAATGGACAGCGATCTTGATACGCCCCGTGCTATGGCTGATCTGTTTGACTTGCGAAGCTCAATAAATCAGTTGCTCGATAGAGGGGAGAAAGAGGCCGCAGCGCGATCATTTACAACGCTTGAGCATCTGTTAGGGGTTCTTGGTATCAAGCTGATGGAATCGGAAGAGGCCCAATTTCCACCTGAGGTGATGAGTCTTTTAGAGCAGAGGACTAACGCACGTGCGAGGCGTGCATTTGATGAAGCGGATCGAATAAGAAACATCCTAACAGAACTTGGCTTTGTTATTGAGGACACTCCAGAGGGACAGAGGGTGAGGCGTTTGTAAATAAATTTTCATTGAATATGCTTTCTCAGTTTGTTTTTAAGAAATTCTTTTTTGATGGCAAAGATTTTTGTAATTGTTAGTGCCAAAACAATACTTAATTAGAAATACGCTCCGACATGCTAATTTCTATCGAAAAATCTGGGGGAGTAGGATTGGGGCTGCCATTGGTTGCTTTTAGAAGAGAATTTAATTGAGTTTTTTAAATAAATAATGGTGGCCAAGTAGTCATTTGAGGTGCTAACGTTAGGATCTGAGAAGGGGTAGCCTACCCATCTGAATGCTGTCTGTTAAGACTTTTCGTTTGATTTTGGAAATTCCCTTCTTGATTTTGGTTATTTTTTAGAAGGGAGATCGCCACTGTGGCGACCGGTACAGTAAAGTGGTTCAACTCCGAGAAGGGCTTCGGCTTTATTTCTCAGGATGATGGTGCGGACGTTTTTGTCCATTTCAGTGCTATTCAGATGAATGGCTATAGAGTTCTTGAAGAGGGTCAGGTTGTCGAATTTGATGTCCAGGAAGGGCCTAAAGGCCTGCAGGCTGTAGACGTCAGACTTTCGTAGTCTCAATCTTTCCAAGCAATCTTCGGTAATTTGTTAGTTGAACTAAGGATTTTCGCGTTCTTAGTTCAACTTTTTTAATTGAGTACTTCTCTTGACCAGCTACTTACTGGTCAGTAACATCTAGAGCATAGATGGAATATAAGGAGTTTGCCGTGGGGGAGTATTCGTTACAGTTAAGCGAAGATCAGCTAGGTATAGCGCAGTGGGTTCATCACTTTGCAGAAAATGTGGTTCGTCCGGCAGCTGAGGAGTGGGATGAACGGGAAGAAACACCCTGGCCGATAATTCAAGAAGCGGCCAAGATTGGTTTGTACTCGTTTGATTTTGTAGCTAATGGTTACGCCGATAAGACCGGATTAACCTTGGCGTTAGTAAACGAAGAACTATCTTGGGGTGATGCCGGGATAGCTCTGGCGATATTTGGTTCTTCATTGGCGGTTGCGGGTATTTTCGCCAATGGTACCGATGAACAAATAGCTGAGTGGATTCCACAGTGTTTCGGATCTCAAGACAAGCCTCACTTGGCAGCATTTGCGGTCAGTGAGCCTGATGCGGGTTCTGATGTTTCTTCACTTAGAACCAGCGCGGTATATAGTCCGAAGGACGATACCTGGACTCTCAATGGTAGAAAGACATGGATCACAAATGGTGGGATTGCTGATGTGCATGTCATAGTTGCAAGCGTTGATCCCTCTTTGGGTGCCCGTGGCCAGGCGTCTTTCGTAGTGGGGCCAGGGAATCCCGGGTTATCCATGGGGCAGAAGTTCAAGAAACTTGGAATCAGAGCTTCGCATACTGCTGAAGTGGTGCTAGATGATTGCAAGATTCCAGGGAATGCTTTGCTTGGTGGAAAGGAAGCATTAGACGAACGGCTGGCACGTGCCCGGGAAGGGAAAAGATCACAGAGCCAGGCTGCTCTAGCAACATTTGAGGCTTCGAGACCCATGGTTGGAGCACAAGCACTGGGAATTGCCCGAGCAGCATATGAGTACTCACTTGAATACGCCAAGGAAAGAGTTCAGTTTGGCCGGCCGATTATTGAAAACCAGGCCATTGCGTTCAAATTGGCCGATATGGCCACCAGCATTGATGCGGCCAGACTATTGGTTCATCGCGCTGCTTGGATGGCGGCCAACAAGGTTCCGTTCGCATCAGCCGAAGGCTCAATGTCCAAGCTATTTGCGGGTGAGACCGCAGTACGGGTAACCGAGGAAGCGATACAAATACTTGGTGGCTACGGCTATGTGCGAGACTACCCGGTACAGCGATGGTATCGCGATGCAAAAATCTACACGATTTTTGAAGGCACTTCAGAAATACAGCGATTAATCATCTCTAGGGCAATTTCCAAAGTTCATATACGGTAGGATCTTCCCTTTGCACTGATCGAAGACCGGCCCAAATCAGGTTTGCACTTCTCTGTGCCCATAATGCGCCATCAGTGTGATCAAAATCGATGGGTTCAAGCCGAGGATACTGTTTTGGATCCAATGTCCCCAACCATCGTCGCACGGTTCCTTCTGCCAGGGAAATAACCCCCAGTGCCAGGAACCGGCGATAAGTCTCGTTGATATCAGCTTCTATTTTCGAGGTAACCAGGTCGGAGATCTCTTCTTCGATATCCACAATTAGTTGGCGAAATTCCGGGTCTCGTCGTGGCCCTGTTCCAAATAAAAGCTCATATCCAGCTCGATTTTCGGCAGCAAAGCGAAAATATGCAAGGTATCCGTTTTCCACCCTCCCCCTGAGCGACTCTGCACTTTCAGTAGCAGCTTTTATCTGCTGACATAACTCCTTGCCGATGCTGTAGATCAGCGAGGCATAGAGGTCGCGTTTCGATGAAAAATGTTGATAGATGACTGGTTTGGTAACGCCGGATGCTAGTGCAATTTCATCCATTGAGGTTGAGTGGTAGCTCGACTGGGCAAAGCATTTTATAGCATGGTGCATCAGTAGCACTTTTCGCTCTGCGGCAGGTAATCTCGTTTGGGTTGGAAATTCGCTTTGACTAGGCCGACTTCTGTTTCTCGATTGGTCAACGATCATTATTTGTTATCCGTTATCCCGATGGAAGTTGACCTCTATATTACCAATCCATCGGTTCTGTTTGTGATCCGCGGTGAATGAATCAATGAAGGCGAAGCATTTAGTGCTCACCTCACTATCACTTACCCTGACTTTGTATTGCAAAGGAGGTTCTGAGACTTGGTTTGTAATACAATTTCGTAAAATCATCTATTGGTCGATTCAAATTAGGTAATGGTCCACTAAAGATAGCTATGCTTGAAAATCTGATTTGACCTAGAAGATCCTACACGAAGGTGGAATTTGTGGCAAAAAAGCGAGCTCTAATTACGGGCATAACAGGTCAGGACGGCTCGTATTTGGCGGAGTTCCTTCTTTCGGAGGGATACCAGGTATTTGGAATGATCCGCCGTTCTTCAACAGTGAATTTTGAGCGTATTGCACATATCCAGAATCAGATATCATTGGTTGCCGGAGATTTGTTGGACGAAGTTTCAATGATCCATGTTTTACAAGAGTGTCGTCCTAGCGAGGTCTATAACCTGGCAGCTCAGTCATTTGTGCAGACCTCGTGGCTTCAGCCGGTTTTCACCGGGGAGACGACTGCTCTTGGAGTTACCAGATTGCTGGATGCGATCAGGATCGTGGATCCGGAGATTCGGTTTTATCAGGCCTCCTCTTCGGAGATGTTTGGCAAGGTAGTGCGTGTTCCTCAAGATGAAAATACCCCTTTTTATCCAAGAAGCCCGTATGGAGTAGCCAAGGTTTACGGTCACTGGATAACAGTGAACTATCGGGAGAGCCACAATATGCATGCGATCTCGGGAATATTGTTCAATCATGAATCTCCGAGACGCGGTCTTGAGTTTGTGACTAGAAAGATTTCCAACGGGGTGGCAAGGATAAAGTGCGGGTTAGACAGCACTTTGACGCTTGGAAATCTAGAAGCAAAGAGAGACTGGGGTTATGCTGGCGATTATGTTCGGGCGATGTGGCTCATGCTCCAGCAGGAGACGGCGGAGGATTTTGTAGTAGCTACCGGTGAGACCCATTCAGTAAAAGAATTCTGTGAGGTAGCCTTTGATGCGGTTGGATTGGACTGGGAGAAGTATGTGGTAGTCGACCAGGCATTCATGAGACCTGCTGAGGTGGATTTTCTAGTTGGTGATGCAACCAAGGCCAAAGAGAAACTTGGTTGGAGGACAGAGGTGGATTTTCCTTCACTTGTGGAGATGATGGTATCCCATGATCTCAAGATGATCGAAAGATCGCATTGATCAATTCAGCTCAGGATTTTGTCTAAATTTTTTCCGGCAGATGGCCGAGGTGCGATTCCGAATAGATTGTATTCGATGCAAAGTCTGGTTAGCTTCAAAAATGTGATCGCAGTATCTGGTAATTTCCCGGTATTAACAGGCTTTGATGTCGAGATTGGCCCCAGTGAAATTGTGCTGCTCAGAGGGCGAAATGGTGCTGGTAAAACCTCGTTTTTGCGCGCAGTTGCGGGACTTCTGAGAGTCACCCGAGGTCAAGCCAAGGTGCTTGGTGTGGACGTTGTCGCACGTCCAGCTGATGTGAGACAACGGGTTGGATTTCTTGGTCATGAAAGCTTTCTGTACGAGGATCTTACTGCCAGGGAGAATGTGAAGTTCGTGCTAAAAGCCACCAGATCGGATACTAATTTGCTTGACTCTGCTCTAGATGCGGTTGGCCTTGGTGGAAGACTCTCTTCGCTCAAAGTCTCGAAAATGTCAGCCGGGCAAAAAAAGAAAGTAGCTCTGGCTTCGCTGATAGCACGGGCTCCCGAACTTTGGTTGTTGGACGAGCCGCATACTTCACTTGATTCTTGGACACGGGGTGTTCTTGATGCGACGCTAAATCTAGCAGTCGAACATGGCTCTACCGTGCTGCTTGTTTCCCATGAAGCTCATCACGGATCGCTCATGCCTAGCAGGATAATCGATGTTGCTGGTGGCAAAGTCGGTGGCGATACCGTGGTCAACGAAACAAACAGCAAAAAGGTCCTTCTCTCTAAAGGTGGGAGTGGAAATGTGGCGTGACGTCATTTTGATCGCCGTAAAGGACCTGCGTATTGAGCTAAGATCAAAAGTGACGGCGAATCAGATACTTCCATTTTCTTTGGTGGTGTTGATCATTTTCGCTTTTGCTTTGGACACCTCACCTGCAACCCTTCAAAAAGTTGCGCCAGGTCTGTTCTGGGTTGCGGTGCTATTTTCAGCGATCTTTAGCGTGGAACGAGCAACTGCTATTGAAAGCGACCAAAACGCAGGGGATGGACTACTGATCTACGGGGTAGATCCGGGTGGAATCTTTTTGGGCAAAGTCTTGTCCACATTTATCCAATTATTTTTTCTTGAAGTTGTATTGCTGGCTGGAGTGGTAGTTCTGTATTCGCCTAAGGTGGCAGGGTGGCCTCTTGTGCTCTTGTCGTCACTTTTTGCAACATTGGGAATTTGTGGCGCGGGCGTCATGTATTCCCAGCTAGCAAGCGGTTCCAAGGCAAAGCAGACTCTGCTACCCCTGCTTTTAATTCCAATTGTCTCACCAGTTTTGTTAGCGGGGACAAAAGCATGGCAGGACGGATTTTCGGGAAGTGGAACCTTGGGAGACCCATGGCTCCGACTACTAATTATTTTTGCAGTGGTCTATCTTGCTTTAGGGACTATTTTTTACAGTGCCATTTTGGAGGATTGATGGAATCCAAGGGTTATTTATGGACAAGAAGATCAGTAGGACTGGTATCGCTGATACTTGTGGTAGCTACCGTGATCTATGGGTTGTGGATAACTCCCCCAGATGTTATTCAGGGGAATCTGGTCCGCTTGATATATGTGCATCCCCCAGTAGCCTGGGTGGCCTATTTGGCCTACGGTGTTACTTCGATTGCAAGCGTTCTATATCTGTGGAAGCGAACTAGAAATATCAAATGGGATTTGCTGGCCGCCTCTTCAGCTGAGGTTGGGGTCATTTTCACCGGGCTTACACTGATCACTGGATCAATTTGGGGTAGGCCTGCGTGGGGTGTATGGTGGACCTGGGATGCGAGACTTACCACGACTGCTCTGCTTTTCGTTCTTTATCTGGGCTATTTAGCCCTGAGAAGGGTTCCGGCAGACAATCATAGGAGAGCAACCAGGTCGGCAATTGCTGGATTGGTCGCTTTTGTGGATGTGCCTATTGTGCATCAATCTGTAGTTTGGTGGCGCACTCTTCATCAAAGCGCAACTGTACTAAATTCGAGTTTGAGTCTTAAGATCCATGGAGTGATGGCTTGGACACTTCTACTTGGATTCATAGCTTTCACGTTTGTTTATGTATGGATGCTTATGCACAGATACGAGATTGCAACCATTGAACAAGAGGCACTCGATGCCGAGCTTGAACAGTTGCTGGAAGAGCGCCAGCACGAGTCCGAAATTGAACTTGCAGAGGACGTCTTAGGTGATGCCCAGGTTGATCAGCCCTCAAAGGTTTATTAGGAAATTGGAGAAGCGAATATGAATGGCTATGTAGAAGCTGGCTATTTGGTTGTACTTGGGACGTTGGGGGGCTATTCAGCAACGCTGGCAGGTAGATCAAAAAAGATGAGGAAGGCGCTGATCCCGGCCAAGGTAGAGGACCAGAATAAATCGAGGCCAAACGATTAGATGACTACTAATGCACCAAATGGTAATAATGGTCTGAACCGCCCAAGTTCTGGCTCTTCTTTGCCAAAGCAAAGAGGCCTGCCTTCAAAGACCAAGGTGCGTAGAGCATGGGCTGCAGTAGGCGTTATTGTGTTGGCGATCGGATTTTTGCTTTATAAAGGTCTTGGTAACTCGTTGGTATATTTTCGGACTGCCTCTGAAGCAGTCCGTGAAAAGGCCCAACTTGGCACGAGCGTCTTTAGGTTGGAAGGTGTCGTGGTTCCGGGCACCATTCATGACACCAAAGCTGGGGTTGATTTCGCTGTGAAGTCTAAGAATGTATCAGTTGAAGTTCACGACACTGCCAATCCTCCTCAATTGTTCCAGCCAAATATACCGGTGGTTTTAGTGGGTCATTTTTCCGGAAACATATTTCTTTCGGATCAGATCATGGTCAAGCATTCGGCTAATTACGTCGCTGCTCATCCTGATCGAGTCGCAACGGTAAATGGAAAGAAACTATGAACGCAGCATTGGGTCAAACTGGAGTCCTACTGGCATTTGTAGGGTCTTTAGCAAGCATTATGGTGCTCGGTTATGGTTTGATTAAACATAAGCAAGCCATAATACGGCATGGACGAGCCTATAGTTTCGTGCTTTTAGCTGGAGCTTTGCTTGCAACATTTGCGATGGAGCGGGCACTTATAACTCATGACTTCTCACTAGCCTATGTAGCTTCCAATAATTCAAGAGAGACCCCTTTGCTGTATACCATCACGGGAATGTGGTCGGCACTGCAGGGGTCAATATTGCTCTGGGGTCTTGTCCTGGCGGTTTACATAGCTGCCCTGGTGGTAAGGACTAGAAGGCGTCCCGGGGATGAATTGCCTGGCTGGGCTATCCTGATCACCAATTTGGTAGCACTATTTTTCTTTGCTTTGATGCTTGGTCCTGCTAACCCATTTGTTCATGTAAAAGGTGCTATACCGGCGGACGGTTCAGGGCCGAATCCGCTACTGCAAGACTTTCCCCTGGTGGCTATCCACCCTCCGCTTTTATATCTTGGATTTGTTGGTTTTACTATCCCATTCGCTTTTGCTCTCGCCAGTCTTATTACGAACCGTCTTGAAGATGACTGGGTTACAGAGACCAGGCGGTGGTCACTTATTGCTTGGGGATTTTTAACCCTTGGTATTTTTCTCGGAGCATGGTGGTCGTATCAGGTGCTTGGATGGGGAGGTTACTGGGGCTGGGATCCGGTAGAGAATGCAGCCCTGTTGCCCTGGTTGGCCGGAACAGCTTATTTGCATTCATCGATCGCCCAACAGCGACGGGGAATCATGAGGATCTGGAATATCTCACTAATTGTGTCCGCTTTTTCTCTCACAATACTGGGCACCTTTTTCACGAGATCTGGAATTCTCCAGTCGGTTCACTCATTTTCGGATTCGTCGCTGGGACCTTACCTGTTAGTGTTTTTCTTTATCGTGGTCTTGTCTTCACTGGCTCTAATAGCGTGGCGTGGAGACGGCCTAAGGTCAAGCCGTGCAATCATTCCAGGGATGTCACGCGAGACTGCATTTTTTGTTAATAATCTCCTTTTTGCCGCATTCACATTCGTGGTGCTTCTTGGGACCACTTTCCCGTTACTGATTGAAGCGCTTGACGGTGCACAGGTGACTGTTGGAGCTCCATTTTTTGACTCATTCATTGGACCCCTGGGAATAGCGATTCTATTTTTCATGGCTATTGCTCCACTTTTGCCATGGCAGCGGAGCAATAGGGAGCTGGTGCAGAAACGGCTTATGTGGCCCATTATTGCTGCTGCACTGGCGGTAGTGATAGAAATATTGGCTCAGGTCCATTCGCCTGGACAGATTTTCGCTTATCCTATGGCTGCATTTGCAGGAGTTGCAGCTCTGCGTCAGGCGGTTGTCCATACCATTTATAGCCGTCGAAGGAAGGACAATCTTCTTAGGCTTCTTTTTTCGAGAACGAATGGCGGAATGCTGGTGCACGTGGCAGTGGTCCTGGTTGCTGTAGCACTGGTAACTTCCACTTCATATGGTCACAGGGGATCTTTAGTGCTAAGGCCCGGGCAAAAAGCAGTCTTTGATGGGCATACTTTTGTATATCATGGGGTTCAAACTGTGGTAACACCGGCTCGCACTTCTTTAGAAGCTCTTATTTCTGTGGATGGATCAGCGAACTTTGCCCCGAAGATTTCCCAGTTTGGGAATAATGTTCAGGTTGTCGGAACCCCAGCGGTAAAAGCAGGGATTCTGGACGACGTGTATTTGACGCTAAATTTGCCTCCCAAGACTGGATCAGGTCCAGCAACCTTTGGGGTGGTGATCCAACCGCTAGTCTCCTGGCTTTGGATTGGTGGAGCGCTAATGGGAATTGGAACTGCGATAGCAGTATTCGGGACAAAAGATGTTTCGCCACTTGAAAGCGTTGAAGAGGAATCTGAACAGAAGCAAGAAGTTCCAGTCGGTTAGAAGCAAAGAAATTGGAAGGCTATTCGGTGAATCAGGCTGAAGATCAGTTTCCACGGCAATCATCCCGGTCAAGAAAAACTGTGCGGAATATTTCGATCATAGTGGGTATTTTGGTTGTCGCCTTTTCGGTTCTGTTAGCCACCCGTAAACCGGTAAATATGCAAACGGTGGCGTCGCCGCTTTTGAATAAGCCCGCCCCCGAAATATCTGGTACCTCATTGCAGGGTAGACAGATTTCTCTTGCAGATTATTCAGGAAAGTTTGTATTGGTAAATTTTTTCGCCTCATGGTGTACACCATGCCAAAGTGAGGAGCAGAACCTGGTTAGATTTGCTGCTCAGCATCGCAATGTCAAAGTGTTGGGAGTTCCATATGACGATGCCAATTCTTCAGCAAGGCAGTTTTTGAGCAGCTTTGGGGCTAACTACCAGGCGGTTACAGATCCCCAGGGTCAAATAGCTTTGTCCTATGGAGTCACTAATCCTCCTCAGACCTACTTGATATCCCCTCAGGGTACGATTCTAACAGAAATACTGGGACCGGTGAATTTAAATTCTCTAAATCAGCTAATAGCTATTGCAAAGTCCAAGGGTTACTAAATGGTTGTATATTGCTGCCTCGATGACGATCCTTGGGTAGGTTAAATGGTTGGCAACGCCGGTGATTCATTGACTCGGTCTAAGAGGGTCAAACTACGTACTTTAGTGCTGGTGAGCGCCACGATTATCGCTCTGGCTGGAATTGGCTTTTCATTATTAACCTCATCAAGCCACTTGACCAAAGCCCAGAGAATTCAGCAGATCGAGTCTACGGTTAAGTGCCCAAGTTGTGAGGGGATTTCTGCCCTTGACTCAAATACTGCGGGAGCCTTTGCGGTCAGGAACTTTGTCCAAAAAGAGGTGGATAAAGGGGAATCCAGCTCCCAAATCATATCCCAGCTCCAGGCAAGTTATGGGCCAAATATTTTGATGACGCCACCGGCCTCCTATGGCGGTACAGTCATTGAAATCCTTCCCTTTGCCTTTGCTGCGCTGATGATTGCTTTGGTAGCTTTTTTTGGATACCGGAGAAATAAGAGATATTTAAGTCGAAGTGGTGAACCCAAAGGTTCTTTCGGTAGCGATGCTTTAGGCCAAGGCTCAAAGCCCGCGAGTGGTAAAGCGTCGGATTCACTAGTGGTTGACGCATCAAATGGGCGAGAGCGAGCCAACTCAAAGGCACTGGAATCCCAGGTGCCTCCTGGGAAAGCGGAACGAAGACCATTTAAGAAGCTTTGGCCTCTTTACCTGGGCATTATACTAATAGTTGCCGGTATTGGATCTGGTTTATATCTGATAAAGACTCAGCAGGATGCAAACAACCAAGCGCTGGCAGAAGTAACTCAGGCGCAGAATCAGGCGCAGGAGATTCTTCAGGCTCGAGTACTGGCTAACAAAGGCCAAGACGTTCAGGCGCTGCAACTACTTTCCTCAGTATTGAAATCCGACCCAAATCAGCCTATTGCCCTGGCCTATCAAGGTTGGTTATTGCGTCAGGCTGGGGAGAAAGATAAGAACCAGGCATTGATCACTCAAGGCCAGCAGCTGTTGCAGAAGGCTGTTAAACTTGATCCCGGTTATCCTGATGCCAGAGTATTTCTTGGCCTGATCCTTTTTCAGGATCGGCATGATGTTAGCGGGGCAATTACTCAATTCAACGCATTTTTAGCGGATAAGCCTTCCGTTTCATTCTTAGATGCGACTAAGCCGATGCTTGTTGCGGCTTACAAGAAAGCAGGGCTGCCAGTTCCTGCTCAATTGCTCAAGTAAGAGCAGGCCTAAACAAATAGATATCTGGAATTGGTAATGTTAAGTATGGGATTTTTTGACAGAAACAGGCGGGACCTTCTTGAAGCCGGGATTGATCCGAGTCGATTACCCCCGGGACAGTATCATACTGACAGATTCCCTGTGCTGCATGCTGGAAGTGTTCCAAGGTATAAAGACCTGTCTAAGTGGACATTCACGGTATCAGGGTTGGTCGATAATCCGTTTGTTCTTTCATATGAAGAGATACGCAACCTTCCGTCACAAGAAGTTACGGTTGATATTCATTGCGTTACGAAATGGTCCAAATTCGACACCAAGTGGAAGGGTGTACCATTTTCGAAGATATACGAGCTTGCAAAGGTAAAAAGTTCAGCCACTCATATTTTGTGTCACAGTGAATATGGATTTACTGCGAATATTCCTCTGGCCGACGTGACTGGCGAAAATGTTGCGTTGCTCGCTTATGACTATGACGGCGTGCCCCTTGAGCCGGATCACGGTTATCCGCTAAGATTTTTCGTTCCCAAATTGTATTTCTGGAAATCAGCGAAGTGGTTGCGAGGTGTTGAGTTTTTAGATCATGATCAGGCAGGATTTTGGGAGCAAAATGGATATCACATGTATGGAGACCCCTGGAAAGAACAGCGTTACTGGGGAGATTGACTCTTATGCTGAGGCTGGTTTCACGGCAACCAGATCAAAATTGGGAGACGGCATCGCCTTCCGCGGTCTCCCAATTTTGATATTTTATTGGCACGCACTTTTTGAGCGGAAAAGCCCAGTTCAAGTCTTTTTCGCCTGCGGCAGGTTCGCACATCCCTTAGGGCTTAGCACCGGGTTCACTCGAAAACGCGGACAAGAGTGGCATTACGGTTCTCGTCAGAACGGCAAAGACTCGATCGGTTTGGAAGACCTTGTTTCTAGGAGCCCCCTCTGGCAGGCGTATACTACTTCTTTGTGCCGGTTCCCCCGGTTCCTTCCCCTCGCTTGAAGAGTTTGTTATCTATCTCAAACTGGTCGAGCTCTTTACGAGGTCGCCGATCGTCTGCGGGTGGTGGTGGAAAGCCGGCACTGCCAGCAAGATAGTGGCGAGTGGCCGTTTCGATGTTGCTGAGGTGTATGAGGCTCAGGGGAGTCTCCCTGGTGACCATCACCAGCTTCCGATGCTCTTTGAGGCTGATGTCAGCCATTCTGGTCAGGAGATCGGGTGAGTATCCCGAGGCTATCGCCTGGAGTGTCCGCATGGAGCAGGGTATTACGATCAGTCCCATGGTTTTATAAGAGCCATAAGAGATGGCAGTGCCAAAATCGCCTCTGAAGATGCCGTGGGCCTGATCCCTAGGTGCCTCCTCAGCGTGCTTTCACCAAAGGTGGAACACAGTCCCTTGAGGCTTCGTACTCTCGGAAATCGGTCATTGCATGGTTTTCCGATATGGCGAAAAATCCATGGCTGGCTCTGCAGGCTATGGCTATTTACCCACATAGACCATAGTTTTTCTGAATAACAGAAAATGCACAAGATCCATTTGATTGCGATGGGGACGCATGTTACGCTTTGCGATGTCGTAGAGAGCATTGCTCTGGTGGGAGCGCAGCATGTCACATTTAGAATACCGAGAGTTTTGAGGGGTTTCTTAAGTGACTTGTTGCCTGGCCTTTGTCCCAAAGCGATGCGGACGGCGAAGGCTGCAGCGTAACGGTTTACCGGGTCAGCTCTGCGCTCAAGGTTTTCCGATCCGGTTGCGAGCCTATTTGACGGTTTTCATGAAGTCGACGGACCATCCTAGCTTCAGGTGTCAAGATCGCCAGGTTCAGACGTTTTAGGAGGTAAGTATGGGAAGCATTGGCAGCCGCGAGGTGTTAGAGCTCTCGGTCAACGGGCGCAGTCACGAACTGCTGGTAAAGCCCTACGCAACGTTGCTGGAAATTCTCCGTGAAGACTTGAGACTCACAGGGACCAAGCACGGCTGCGAGGCTGGAGAATGCGGTACGTGCGTGGTGCTCATAGATGGGGTTCCACAGTTGAGCTGTCTCGTTCTTCCGGGTCAGATCGAGGGCAGCGAGATTACTACTATAGAGGGTGTCACTAACGGATCTGAGCTACACCCGGTGCAGCAGGCCTTTATGGACCACGGGGCTCTGCAGTGCGGATACTGCACTCCTGGAATGATCCTCAGCTCCGTAGCACTTCTCGAGTCCAATCCTGTGCCCTCCCGAGAAGAGATCAAAGAGGCTCTCTCGGGAAATCTTTGCAGGTGCACTGGATACGCTAGCATCATTGAGGCCGTTGAGGACGCTGGGAGGTTCATGGCATGACTAACGTGGTCAATGAGACGAGTTCGGATCTGCGGGTGGTCGGAAAGTCGCTTCCGAGGGTGGATGCGGTTGGAAAGCTGAAGGGGCTGACCGCCTATACCGACGACATGGAGCTGCCCAATACCCTCTACTGCAAGCTACTGAGAAGCCACCATCCGCACGCTCGCGTGCTCTCGATAGACACCAGCGCAGCGCTGGCGATGGAGGGCGTGGCAGCTGTAATTACCGGTGACGATCTGCCGATAAAGTACGGCATTATGCCAACCAGCCAAGACGAGCATGCACTCGAGAACGAGAAGGTTCGTTTCGTCGGGGATCCGGTCGCCGCCGTAGCGGCTGTGGATGAGGAGACTGCACTGGCTGCCTGTAAGCTCATCAAGATTGAGTACGAGCCGTTGGAGGCCATTGAATCCATTGAGCACGCATTGCTTCCTCCAAGCGACGAACCCATTCACGACTACGCCGGACCCGGCAACATCCACAGGATGGGCGCGCTGGAGTTCGGTGACGTAGATCAGGGTTTCGAAAACTCAAGCCACATCCGCGAGGATATCTTTTTCTACGAGGGCAACACCCACCTTCCCATGGAGCAGCACTCTGCCATCGCCACTTTCGTGGGCGATAAATTGACGCTTTGGTCGTCGACACAGAACCCTCACTATGTTCACCGCGCGTTGGCGAGAGTGTTCGACATGCCGATGGGGCACATACGGGTTGTAGCTGCTCCGCACGGTGGTGGGTTTGGTGGGAAGTCCGACCCCTTCTCTCATGAAATGGCGGTTTGCAAGCTGGCGATGGTGACCGGACGCCCTGTCAAGTGCACTCTCACCCGCGAGGAGGTATTCTACGTTCATCGTGGACGTCATCCAGTGCTGATGTGGGTGAGGACAGGAGTCTCCGAAGATGGCAAGATAATGGCCATGCACTTCCGCACTGCGCTGGACGGTGGCGCGTACGGATCGTACGGTCCGGCTTCGATGCTTTATACAGGAGCGCTTCAGACGACTACGTATAACATCCCTGCCTATCGGTTTGAAGGCGTTAGAGTCTTCACAAACAAGGCTCCATGCGGCCCAAAGCGTGGCCACGGCACTCCGCAGCCTCGGTTTGCACTAGAACTGCACCTTGACAAGATCGCTCAGGAGATCGGCCTCGATCCCGTGGAGCTGCGCCGACGCAATTATGTCAAGCCATATACCCGTACAGTGAATCATCTGCGGATCACCTCGTGCGGAATTGAAGAGGTGACCGATCGGGTGATCGAGGCATCAGGGTTCTTGAATCGCAAGAGGCGTCTTGGCCACGGCATGGGGTTTGCCATTTCGAGCTATATGTGTGGAGCAGGCTTGCCTATCTACTGGAACAAGCTCCCTCACAGTGAGTGCATCATCCAGGTGAACCGCGGAGGCGTTTCTCTGTACTGTGGTGCCACCGACATCGGTCAGGGGTCCGATACGGTGCTGGCTACCGTGGCGGCGGAGCAGCTCGGGCTGTGGCCAACCGACATCAGGGTCGTAAGTGGTGACACGGATCTGGCTCCGGTCGACCTAGGCTCGTACTCTTCGCGCGTCACGTTCATGGCGGGAAACGCAGCACTGCAGGCCGCCCGCGAGATGCGCGATATTCTCGTAGATGCAGTCGCGGAGAAGATGGAGTGTAGCCCTCAAGAAGTGATGGTTGCAGATGGCAAGGTCGGAGAGCTGACTTTTGAAGAGGCTGCAACACTGGCCCAGGAAAAGGTTGGTGTCCTGTCGACACGGGGCAGTTACGCCCCACCGCCGAATATAGGTGGAAGGTACAAGGCGTCTGGCGTTGGGCCAAGCCCTGCATACAGCTACTCCGCTGCGGTAGCGGACTTGGACGCCGATCCATATAGCGGCGAGATCCAGCTGAACAAGGTTTGGATAGCACACGACATAGGAAGATCGATCAACTCTCTGGCTGTGAAAGGCCAGGTTGAGGGCGGCGTATACATGGGCTTGAGCGAGGCGATGATGGAGGCCCAGCTCTATCGTCATGGCCTTCACAAGCAGCCTTCGATGCTGGACTACAAGTCGTTCACCTTTTTTGAGATGCCGGAGGTTGAAACGTTCCTGGTGGAGACGGTTGATCTTGAGGGTCCCTACGGTGCTAAGGAGGTCGGACAGGGCCCTCTGCTCCCAGTGATTCCTGCTGTGGCTTCCGCCGTACATGATGCTCTTGACGTCTGGGTAGACGAAGTGCCGATTACACCAGACAAGATTATGCGAGCGCTTGACGCGAAAGCCAAGGGACGTGAAGGCCGGTACGGACCGAAGAACTTCCCGAAAATTTCCTATCCGTCTATTGTAAAGGTGCCTCCGTTCGATGCTTCGTCTTCCCCGTTTTAGTTACCTGCGGCCGGAGTCTGTCGCAGAGGCCGTTCAGATCCTTTCAGACTATGGAGCCAGGGCCAGAGTTGTGGCCGGCGGAACAGATCTCCTGCCAAAGATGAAGCGCGGCCAGATCGAGCCGGAGGTAGTCGTCGGTCTCGGGCATCTCGACGATCTTCGTCATATCCGCCCGACAGGAGATGGCGGTTTCGAAATCGGAGCATGTGTGACTCTAACCGAAGTGGTATCCAACCCGCTTCTGCGATCCGCGTATCCTGGCTATGTGAGAGCGGCTGGTTTGGTTTCCTCGCCGGCACTGCGAAACTCAGGAACAATCGGAGGGAACCTCTGCGTTGACACCCGCTGCAACTACTATGACCAGAGTTACGAGTGGCGCAAGGCTCTCGGATTTTGCATGAAGAAGGACGGCGACATCTGCCGCGTGGCACCTGCCAGTGCCACCTGTCGGGCCATCGCCTCGTCGGATACTGCGCCTGCTGCCATTTCAATGAATGCAACGGTAGTGCTAGCCGGCCCGAACGGAGAGCGCGAGGTTCCCGTCGCCTCTTTATACCAGGACGACGGTCAGTTCTACATCACCAAGGCGGCTGATGAGATTCTGGTGAGCCTTCGTCTGCCAGAGCCGGGGAAGTGGAAGTCATCCTATGTCAAGGTGCGGAGCCGCGGCTCGATCGATTTTCCTCTCGTGGGTGCTGCAGCAGCCGTGCACATGAACGGCTCTTTGGTCGAGGCGTGCCGGATTGTGATAACAGCGGTCGGTCCGCAACCACTCGACGTGAGCCAGGCGGCGGAGCCGTTGCTCGGCAAGGCGATCGATGCCGCGATTCTCGAGGAGGTTGCCAGCGAAGCGGCTAAACCCGCACGGCCTCTTGACAACGCTGATCTCTCCTACGTATGGAGAAAAAGGATGATGCGCCGAGCGATCGAGCAGGCTATTCGGGAGGCCGTAGAAGTTGCATGATCTTCGAGGGCAACTGGGGCAGCAGCATAAAGTGGGAAAGTTGAAAGTGTGGGAAGTGGCCTGTGTGAAGAATCTTGAAAGCGAAGAGTCAAGAAACGTAGGTGTTGAACTGAGAAAAATTCAGGGAGTTGGATGTCTCGCGCGCCGGTTTGCAAGGCTGCTATCTTCCGAGATGGGTGGATGTGTCCCAAGCTTTGCGCAGCAGATATCGGGAGAAGCGAGGTCAGCGGATGTAGTTGCTGTCTTGGGGACCCGCCGCCCTCGGGTTAATTGGAATTCCCAGCTACGCAGAGAGACCTCCGGATCTCTAGCGTGGCAGGAACGACCAGATATGAGTTTGGGGGATGATCAAATGCATATGATCAACTCAGCCATTGGTGCAAGTAGGCCGGGAATGCTGGCCCGAACATGGAAAAGGTGGGATCCCGTCGGCTCAAAGTGCCGCCGTTTGGGATCGGCAAAGAGCTGTCGAGACCTGACCTTGCTTTTCCAGGATGGTGGCAGATGAGCACGAAAGTTAACTCCCAGGGCGATATAAGAGCTTTGCAGCTGGAGAAACTGCAGGCTGGTGTGGAAAAGCTACTGGCCTCAAATCGATTCTATAAGCCACGCCTTCATGGCGTGAGTTCTTGGAATGACTTCTACGATCTGGCTTTTTTGACCAAGGCTGAATTGGTGGAAGACCAGAAAGAAAACACTCCGTTTGGGACAAATCTCACATACCCTCTCCGCGACTATGTGCGTCTTCACCAGACCTCTGGAAGCTCAGGTGGACGTCCTCTCAGGTGGCTGGATACGGCTCAGTCGTGGGTTTGGTGGACAAGCATATGGGCCAACCACATCTTCAAGGGGGCTGGGATAACAAGCGAGGACAGGATCTTCTTCGCTTTCAGCTTTGGTCCCTTCGTTGGCTTCTGGTCCGCATACGCCGGAGCCGAAAGGCTTGGAGCGACGGTGATCCCTGGCGGATCGATGAGTTCGGAACAGCGTATTCTGGCCATCGGAGATCTTGAGCCCACGGTGCTCTGCTCTACGCCTACCTACGCGCTGCGACTGGCAGAGGTTGCCAACGATATGGGCATCGATATGTCGAAGTCGTCTATCCACAAGACGCTCCATGCTGGCGAGCCTGGCGCGAGCATCCCCGCAACGAAGAAGGCAATTGAAACTGCATTCGGTGCACAATGTTATGACCATACGGGCATGACTGAGGTCGGGCCGACGGGATTCACTTGTTCTGCAGGAGACGGCGTTCACTTCGTCGAGACGGAGTTCATCTTGGAGATCATCCCCGTCGGAACCGATGCTGACCCTATGTCGACTAGATTCGAAGGTACGGGGGAGTTGGTGATCACCAATCTTGGTCGCTTCTGCTCTCCAGTGATACGTTACCGCACTGGAGATCTCGTGGAGCTGTCGCGCGAACCCTGCCCCTGTGGCAGTCCGTTTGTCAAGGCAGTCGGGGGAATACGCGGACGCGTGGACGACATGTTCACGGTGCGAGGGATAAACCTCTACCCGTCGCAGGTGGAAGAGGTGCTCAGACGCTACCCGGAGATAGTCAACTTTCAGATCCGCCATCAGAAGGTTCGCCATATGGATGAGGTCTGTCTAATGATAGAGACCCGTGGCGGTGACAGTTCAATTGTTGAAAGAGTCATCTTGGATCTTCGCCACTCTTTCGGCGTACGCATTGACTGTCAATGCGTACCGAGTGGCTCATTGCCATCGAATGAGATGAAGTCAAAGAGGGTAGTGCACGTCATGGGGTGAGCCTTGGTTTTGGCTGCTACCAGAGGCCGTCTGCTTGACCTGAGTTCTTGCGGTCTCCAAGGTCATGGCGCCTTTTAATATCAGCGAACAGCGTGTCGTGCAGGGAGCTATTCGTGGCCATTGACAGGTATCTCCTCAGCAAGATATTCTATTTTTGGCGCCGTTCCCGTGGGTACTGTACGATTTATCGTAGGGAGCCAACTCCAAAAATATCTCGGTGTGCTTATCGGGCGTGCTGCATGGGCGATGGAGGATACCCGGGCATAGATGGCTGCGGTTGTCATGGTTGTTCCTTTGATAGCGGTGTTACTGAGAACGGCGACTGGCCACCTAGCTGCTCGGGTCGGAGAAGATCGCTGAGTGCCACCAGCTCGTTTCAATGAAGGCAGTATCCTCCTGGCCCAAGGCGCCGGCTCCAGAGGTTGCAGTGTCCTCGCAGCGCTGGACTCCTAAGCAGCTGGCTTCGCACTCAGGGCACTCATATATCGTGTCTGGTTTAGCAGGCTGTACTGGTTGGGGAGCAGCTGAGCGTATACGCCATGCTGCCTGCCTGCAGGCCTCGGAGCACCACCTCCAAGCGCGCCCTGGTGGTGCTGAGGATCACCGTGATCCTCAGCATAGCTTGGCGTTACGGAAACGTTACGCACGGTCGAACACCGACTGAAGCCGAAGGTGAACGTCGAGAAGTCCAAGGGTCATAACATTGCCAAAAGCTGTGCTGTTGGGCTTTGGGTTCTACTTCTGGTTCAGGGCAGGTCAAGATTCGTGTCGCTCCGGCCGGTATAGAGCGGTTCAAGATGCGAATACGGACCCTGACTGGACGGAACTGGGGCGTGTCTATGCGATATCGCATCTCTCGCCTCAACCGATACATCTCGTCCTGGATGGCCTACTTCAGATTTGCCAACACTCCAAATGTGTTCAGTGTTGTAAACTGTAAACAGCGACGGATGGCTGCGACGGCGTCTGAGACAGGTCTACTGGAGGCAATGGAAGAACATCAGGACCAGACGTGCTCCGTCCTTGTCAGCTTGGGTATCAGTGTCAACGACAAAGCCCGATACTGGGGTGCGTCGTCCAAAGGCTCTTGGCGACTGGCCAACACCTATGTGTTATAGATCGCTCTTTCCAATGCCTACTGGACAGATGCTGGCCTGGAAGGCATCAAATCCACATGGTCTCGCTTGAAAAGCACATGACGAACCCCGGATGCGGACCTGCATGTTCGGCGGTGTGGAAGGGGGTCGAGAGACACGGCCCCCTTCCCAATTTGGGGGTAGTTGCTGTCCGAAAACGTTACGGAGAGACTTCCTCCAGGTCTTTGCCTTTTGTGGCCGGAGAAAGCTGCACGATCACTGCCGCAACGATCAGGAATGCGCAGATCAGTAACAAAGCGCCCGTTGGTGACATCTTTGGAACCAGCGGAGCAATAACTAGGATTCCGATTCCTCCACCGATGTGTCCGAAGCCGTCGACAAGTCCGAATCCGGTTGTTCTGGCCCGGCTGGGGAAGCACTCCGCCGACAGGGCATAGGTCGGCGATACCCATAGATTGAATCCCAGGAACACCACTCCGGAGCCGATAAAGCTGATCGTCAAGTCGGTTCCAGCTGTAGCGATCAAGATTCCACCAATGAGCGTTATGACGGCACTTATTGGGAGCCAGTACTTTCTCTCAATCGAGTCCCCCCAAGTGGAGGTGATGATGCAGCCGACAATGAAGCCGATGGTTCCCACTGCAACAATGACGCCAGCCTCCGGAGGCGGATAGTGAATCGACGTCAGCACAGAGGTGAAGCCTGCGGCAAACGAGTAGACCGTCACGTACCCGATCAGCCAGGTCAGGACCATTATAATGAACCTGCGTACGTAGAGAGGATTCGAGAAGATCTCGGAGTACGGGTTCTTGGCCACCTGCTTGCTCTCGATTGCAACCGATGGCAAAACCGGTGCGAGCGTCTCGCCCCTTCTTTCGACAACGGATTCCATCTTTTGTACAATCGCCTTCGCTTTGTCGATCTTTCCCTGGCCTACTAGCCAACGCGGCGACTCCGGCAGTTCAAATCGAATGAATACTCCAATCACGGCCAGGAGCGCACCAATTCCGTAGAGGTATCTCCACCCATCGGAAAAGGTCTTACTCGCCAGTGCGAAAGGAAGGCCGGTGGGCCATGGCGACGAAGGCTGGGTGAGAAGAAGGCCTAGCCATATCGCGAAGAACGCACCTAATGCTGAGTTTATGAAGATGATCGATGTAAATCGCGCCCGGGACTTCGAGGGAGCGATCTCGCCTATATAGGTGTTGACCACGGCCAGGTCTGCGCCTATTCCCACTCCAGTGAGAATTCTGGCGATGATGAAGTTCGTATAGTCGGGCGTTAATGCCGTGTAAAGCGACCCGGCAGCCGTTATGAGCATGGTGATGAGAAGCATGTTCCTGCGGCCGATTCGGTCGGAGATCGGGCTGAGGATCAAGGTTCCTACGACGTATCCCACAACGTTTAGAAAGACTGGTAGCGACAGCGACGATAGCGCGGTTTGTGGCGTACAGCCCGGTCTAAGGGCGATGCAGGTCTGAATGAATGAGACGTTGATATCGAAGATATCGAAAAACGTAAACAAAAAGCCTATTCCAATGATGATGAGATAGGCATACGGCAGTGGCCACGAACCGAGTCGGTCCAGTCTTGCTATGACGTCGCGTGCCGCGGATTCATCGGCTGGATCACCGATGTTTTGCTGAGTGCGCATTTTCCCCTCCTAGTGCACAAGTTGCATCCAACGCAATAAGAAAGGATTCTTGTCAGCCGCATTGTCGCTCGCCATACGATGCTCTGCAAAGGTCAATCCCCCCAAATCGCTTTGAATTGATGACAATGATAACCGAGAAATTTCGACAGGTGCAAACCTATGAGCTAGAATTTCCACGATGCAGAAAATGAGCAAATATGGGATCGGTTCGGTGGAAAATGCCCTCGAACTGCTGATGATGCTGTCGAAAAACGAGACCGTTGGCGTGAGCGAGGTTGCCGACGCAGTTGGCATTGCTCCCTCGAGTGCACATAGGTTGCTCAAGACTCTGTGTAGCTGCAACTTTGCCATTCCAGCTGCGCACCGAAGGTACAGTCGTGGTCCAGCTTTCTTCTGGCTGGGGGAGGGAAGCATCCAGACTCACAAGGTGCTGGAAAAGCAGCTTGGGCCCTGGCTGGATGAGATTATAAAAGACTTGGGCGAGACTTCTCACCTTGTGGTTCTCGAAGGGTGCAGTATACGGTTTTTGAGAAGCGCCGAGGCCAACAGAGATTTCAGGGTGAGCTCACGAGCGGGAAGGCTCTTTCCCGCGCATAAGACCTCGAGCGGAAAAGCTCTTCTCAGTAGTCTCTCTGACGAGGAGGTCTTTGATCTCTACTCTTCTTACAAGTCCGTCATCGCAAAGGAGGTAATGAGCGGTTTTGACCAGTTCATCAAGGAACTCGAAAAGACGCGACAGCAGGGATTCGGCCTGAACCTCGAGGAGAGCGAGGCAGGTCTCGTCTCTATAAGCGCCTGCGTAAAGACATGGACCGGAAAGCAGATCGCCGCGTTTTCCGTTTCGATGCCGACGGTGAGGTTCAGGTTGACCGATACGGAGAAGATTGGCCGGAAGATGATCGAGTATGCCTCGAGGGCAGGGGCGAATTTGGGAATATCCGGCAGGGCTACGAGGTAGCTCAAAAGACTTCGTGACCAAAAATTCTTCAATTCCAGAAGGGCATGGGGGATCCTCGGCTTCGCGTTTCCACGAGTAATCGGGGTTTATCTACGGATCTCTGAAAGATAATGCTGGTTCATTGACATTCGAAAACCTGCGCTAGTCCTGTAATTTTGCCGGTTTGACGTAATCATCGCTCACATGGGAATGGACAAACTGTCAGCTGAAAGCTGGGGTCGTTGACTTGAAGATATGCTGGGTTTAACCTTTGACGCATCGGGGTTTCATACAAATTACAACCGTGGTAAACGGCAAATCCTTCACAAAGGATGTTGAACCTCGCACGCTGCTTGTTCACTACGCTAGAGATGTGCTTGGATTGACAGGCACAAACGTCGGCTGCGACACATCGTCATCTGGTGCCTGCACGCTCCATGTGGTGAATATCTGTTTTCAATCAACGCCAAAGGGATGGTCAGGAGGTAGGGAATTTCAGTGATCGTAAGGTCGGGTAGGCACAGCCCATTACTGGACCATGCCCCCTAAGAACCAAACGTGCAACTTTCGCTACATTTGGCTCAAGCCTTACTAAGACTCCTGTATGGGACCCGGTTACACAGCTTTCAAGCGTTAGGTGTCAAACAGTTCGTGGCAGCTTTCATGGACTAGGACCCGATTGGAATTAGTATCAGATTCACCGAGTACTCGGGGAACTATGTTTTGAAGTGCCCATCTCGTTTGAGAAGTGATTGCATCTCCACAACTCTGACAGTTTCCGTTCTGTTGAAGCCAAAGGTGAACTAACATCTTTTGGTTCCTTCCCTTAATCCCTATCTGACGACCAATACAGTCCTCAAAGTAAGCGTTCCAGTTGGAATCGAATGGGTAAGCGTCACCTTTGATTTTCGTGTGGCGGACAATTGCGGTATCACGCTCATTTACCGGTTACCACCTTAGCGTCTTTGTCCTTACATCCAAAGATCCAGTTTCGTGGCAATACGCGATCATGAACATCAGTCAAGCTGAGCTAGAGAGGCTGAGGGATTTTATCTGTTCAAGGTTTCCAGCACCACTCTTTCTATGTCAGAGCTAGTGATCATGTATGCATCCTCCAAGCTGGGAGCCGCAGGGACAGGTGTCGGTGGTGAGGTCAGATGACCGATGGGAGCATCCAACAGCCAGTATGCACGGTCGTACACTGCTAGGGCGAGAGAAGCGATGAACCCGCCAGTAGAAACCTCGTCGTTTAGAAGTACCAGTCGGCCGGTCTTTTCAACCGATTTGCATACAGTAGTGACATCGAGCGGGGCGAGTCGCTGAAGGTCTATCACCTCGATTTCTCCGGGACGGGTGTGCGCAAACTTCAGAGCCATGTGAGCCAGTCGGCCGGATGCAGCAACTGTGACCCTCTCTCCTTCCGAGATAATCCTGGCTTCCCAGGGTGATCCGTCGTCACCGGGGAGTCCGACCTGAGCATAGAGGAGAGTCCTGTCAACAAGAATCACCACTGGATCTGGATCGCCGAGTGCTTCCCTCATCGTATTGCGCATCATTTCCGGACTTGAAGGGGAGACCACCTTGAGGCCGGGTATCTGGCTTAGCCAGCCGTCAAAGCGTTGCGAGTGCTGCGCTCCCCAACGCGTGCCGGCCCCTCCAACCGTCCAGATTGCAAGGGGAACCGAGTATCGGCCCCCACTCATGAAATGGATTTTTGCAGCATGGTTGAACAACTGGTCGCTTGCGAGGGTGAGGAAGTCGTTGAACATTACATCGATGAGCGGATGCGCGCCTCCAAGGGCTAGGCCGATTCCAACTCCGACGAATGAAGCTTCGCTAATCGGAGTGTTGCGAACACGGTTTGTACCAAACTCAGCAGAGAGCCCCTTTGTTAAGCCGAACGGCCCACCGCTTGCCACGTCCTCTCCGAGTGCCATAACTCGGGGGTCGGCCCTCATCGCTTCAGCTAGGCCGTTGCGTGCCGCTTGTATTAACGTTTCGTTCCTCATGGCAGCGGTTTTCTGAAAACAAGGGCGGTATCGTCAGCGGGATTTGGCAGGATCCCCTTTTTGAGCACTGATTCTAGTAGTGCTCTGGCACTTGCGACGGCTTGATCGTGTTGTTTCTCCAGCTCCTCTCTGCGCCAGCCAAGCTGTGTTAGACGGGAGATGCATTTTTCGAGGGGGTCGACGGCGGATTCCTGACGGCGCAGATCGCCCTCATAGTGTGGGCGCAACCGTGAAATGTCGCACACTAGAAGGGCCGGTCCTAATCTTTGTCTTGCATTCTGAGCAAGCCCGGAGAAGCTCCGGTAGACAGCTTCGACATCGCAGCCGTCCACCCTTTGGCTGTGAATACCGTACAGTCGCCCGTATTCGGTTATGTCTGCTACGGGCGTATGCTCTGTGCGTGTGCTGAATTCAACCATTTCGTTATTCTCACAGACGAAAACGACCGGCGCTTTCCATAGGGCAGCCATGTTCATTGTCTCATGGAAGGTGCCGGTCTGAACTGCCCCGTCTCCAAAGAAGGAGACCGTGATTGAAGGGGGTTCCAAAGTCAAAGAGTGACCGAGGGCAACGGAAATTGTGCCTCCTACGATCCCAGTTGCCATCACTGTGCGATCGTCCATCAGATGCATGGAGCCTGCCCGTCCTCGACAGAGCCCGTCTTCCATGCCAGCAAGCTCGGCCAATAAGCTGGCTGGATCACTGCCGGAGGCGAGAAAGTGACCATGTGGACGGTGGGAAGAGTATATCTTGTCGCCACGGCTCAAGGCGGCAATTACCCCCACAGCGGCAGCCTCCGAACCCATGGAGAGATGGAGAAGCCCTGGAAGCTTGCGATCGCGATATCCCTCTGCGACGGCTTCTTCAAAGGCCCTTATTTTGGAGATATGATCAAAAAACTCTAAGAGTCCCGACGTGGCTTCAGGCAATTCCAACCGCTCCTTAAGCTCTGACCACCTGTCTTGCGGTGAAATGTTATCACAGAGTAAGCTTGGCTGCGAGCGCCACTATGCTCATGGACGGCTGATTTGCTTTCGTGTCATCTGGGTCCGGACCGCAGCCGCAATCCTTTCCGGTGTAGTATCGAGTTCGTTTTCCAGTACCGGGCTGAACGGCACCGGTACATCAGGAACTGTGACCCTGATAATGGGGACCTTGAGTGCGTCTAATATCTCCTCGCTTACGATTGCAGCGATTTCAGAAGCTA
This sequence comes from Actinomycetes bacterium, assembly GCA_021803345.1. Classification (GTDB taxonomy): domain Bacteria; phylum Actinomycetota; class Acidimicrobiia; order Acidimicrobiales; family Acidimicrobiaceae; genus SCQM01. The sequence goes on along the minus strand of JAJZLS010000024.1, from coordinate 78,241 downwards.
TGCCGCAGCTGCGGTGCGTTTCATCGACGACAACGAGCCTGCCGGTCTTGGCCACTGATTCAAGGATGGTTTGGCGGTCCAATGGGACAACCGTACGCGGGTCAACAAGCTCGGTGTCGATGCCTTCCGAGGCCAGTGCTTCGCAAGCAGAAAGTGCCTGTTGGACTGAGTAGGAAGTCGCCACGATAGTGACGTCTTTCCCGCTCCTTTTGATGTCTGCCACGCCAAGCGGGATTTCTTTGGGCAAGGCGGGTACATACCCGCGGATTGCCATCAGCTTCGAGTGATCAACGAAGACGGTCGGGTTTCCACTCCTTATCGCAGCGGGAAGCAAGCCACTTACGTCAGCTGGAGAGGAGGGCATCATGATCTGAAGCCCAGGTGTGTTCCAAAGCATTGCTTGAGGACTATGGGAGTGCTGTGCTGCCCCTCCACCGCGAAGCCCGTGAAGGAAGTGAAATATGATCGGAACAGCGAGTCTGCCTCCGCTCATGTAACTGGCGTTTGCAGCCTCATTGACTACCTGTGGAAACGCTTCGAATATGAAGCTTGCCGTGCTGAGATCAACTAGGACGTGAAGTCCATTTATTGCAGCGCCGATCCCGAAGCCGGTGAAGCCGATTTCCGCGGTCGGAGGATCGAGCACACGCTTTGGGTATTCATTGCGTACCGCGTCGAATAAGGTGCGCATTGGTCCAAGTCCGAGCAAATAGCTTCCGATGATGAGAAAGTCCGGATCTTCTTTCATCAGCTTCACGATAGCCTCGACCAAGGCTTCGGCATAAGTAAGTTCCCTGTCTGCGGGCTGACGTGAAGACTGTTGCAGGTCTACGTCAATTGCGGATATTTCCATCAGCTTTGCCTCGCAAACACGTCAAGATAGGCCGAATCGGGGGTCGGATAGGCGCTATTTCTAGCGAAGTGCACTGCAGCTTCAACTTGGGACCTGACTTCTGAATCGATCTTTACTGCTTCGTCCTTAGTGAGAAGGGAGGCACTCAGCATCTCTCGCAGATACCTTAATAGTCCGTCCTGGTCGCGGTACCATCGGAGAAGCTGCTCGGGTGCCGCTTCTGGTTCCCAGGCAAAGCTAAGTTCCGTCTCGCCCGACGGAAGTTGAGGCCACAAAGGATTGCTTCCAGGCCAGCGGACGACCCGAGCTTCCACGAAAGTAGGGCCGCCAGATGCCCGGGCACGTTCTGCGGCCTCGCTTATTGCGGTAAACACGGCCCCGGTGTCGGTACCATCTACAACTACTGCGGGTACGCCGACTGAACGAGCGATGCTGCCGAGATCGGTGGCCGCGGTGACAGATTTTGGGTAGCCTCCGGCTGCCGCCCCCAGAGCTTCCTCCGTATTGTTTTCGCACAGAAATATTACCGGGACTCTCCATAAAGATGCGATGTTCAATGCTTCAAAGGTCGCACCTTCCTCGGTCGCTCCGTCTCCAAAAAGAGCTACCGATATCTGGTCACTTCCCTTCAACTGGGCCGCGAGTGCAGCACCGGCAGCGATGGGAACTATACCTCCTACGATGGCGGAGGTATGCGGGATCCCAAGTTCTGGTGCCGAGGCATGAAGGGTTCCGGCCTTGCCGCCGTTGAGGCCGGTCTGTTTGCCAAGGATCTCAGCCATGAGCCTCCCTGGATTGGCGTCCCGGCCGAGAAGGTATCCGTGGTTGCGATGGGTCGGGAAAATCAGGTCGGTTGGACGCAATGCGGCGAGGGCAGGAATGCCGATCGTCTCCTGGCCGATGTAGACGTGATAGTGTCCGAACGAGGGTCCTTCCTCAGCGAGCCTTATAAGCCGCTCTTCCCATCTGCGTACGAGCAGCATCTTGTGCAGTAGCTCAATTAGATCGGTCTTATCGAGGTTGGGGAGCACGTCTCAGCTCACTTTGGCTCGAAGCGCTGAGGTAGCATCCAGCTCGATTGAGAGCTTGTCAGGGTCGATTACCACTCCATAGTCGTTTCGGGCTCCTTCGATGGTCACGAGCTCGTTTACCACGTCTTTAAGGACCATTTTAGGATCGCGCATGAACGGTGAGCCGACGCCCCCTCCGCCGCTGCTCACTTTTATCACCACGTCGCCGTTCTTGATGGGGACGAGGCGGTGTGGCGCGATGAGAAGGTCCTCCCCATCTCGTCGGATATAGCAGCGGCTCACGGGCGAGGGAAGTCCACCCTGTGCGCCGAATCCTTGCACGACGTCTCCGTCGGTGCTGCCAGTAGCCATCTGACCATCGCTTCCTTCGTTGACCGCCTCCCAATAGATGCCCGGTCCTCCACGCCATCGCCCGGCTCCAGTGAGGTCCGGGATCAGCTCCCACTTGTTAATCAGCCAGGGAAGGCGGGTCTCTTCCTCCTCAATGTTGCCTCGATTGACAGCACCCATCGTAGTAAGGCAGCTCACGGCTACATAGCCGTCGTAGCCCCAGACTGCTCCTGCACTGCCGTCATAGTCGAAAGAGGTTCGCACGTATCGTTCACCGTTTCTGGGGTCAACAGCGAAGACGTAGTCTCCCCGGTGCTTTCCCCACGCTGCGATTGAGCGTTCCGGTACTGCCTTGGAAAGGGCCTCCAGGACGGCTTCCATAACCTGCACTCCAACGTTTACCGGCGAGGCACCCACCGTTGCGGGGTACTGGCAGTTGACTACCAGACCCTCGGGTGCGATTACATGGATCGGTCTGATCGTGCCTTCGTTATGGAAATCGGCTAGTGCGGGATCAAAGATCATGATCGCTGCGGCTACCGCATTTCCATAGGTTGCCGCATAAACGCTGTTGATGAAGCCCTTACGCTGTAGTTCCGAGCGGGAAAAGTCGAGAGTCATCTCATCTCCCGAAATGGTGACATCAACCCGCACCCATACAGGCTCGTCCAACTCGGTGCCGTCATCATCTGTCGCGGACTCGCCGGAGTAGGTGCCATCCGGGATGCGGCGGATCTCCTCGCGAACCGCGGCCTCGGTACGGCGGGTCATCTCGCCGACGCAGCCAAGAACCGTATCTACTCCATACTTGTCTATTAGGGAGACAATGCGCTCTTCAGCGCGTTTGGTTGCAGCGATCATTGCGTAGTTGTCGACACGAGTTCCAAGAGGCCACCGGACATTGTTCCAGATCAGTTTCATTATATCTGTACGCTCTTGCCCTTTGTCGACTACCTTAGTTGGCGGAATACACAGGCCTTCGGCATGGATGTCGTAGCCGTTAGGGAAGTATCCGCCAGGAAAGGAGCCTCCGGTATCCTGTTGGTGTGCACGGGCCAGAGTCCAGAACAGCAGCTCTCCATTGTAAAAGATAGGCCTGAAAAAGCCCCAGTCGGGAAGATGGCAGTTGTGTCCACCGTGGTATGGGTCATTGGTGAGGATGACGTCTCCGGGGTTCAGGTCCCCTTCGAAGATCTCCATGATCGATCGGACTGCAAAGCCGCTTCCCAGGAACTGCACTGGTAGGCCGACGGGCATCGCCACGGTTTCGCCGTTGGCCAGCCAGATCCCTACTGACACGTCATGAAGTTGACTTATCAGGTAGTTCTGTGCAGTTCGGTCGATAATATGTCGCATTTCACGAGCGGAAGTTTGCAGGTAGTGCCAGATTGTGGCAACCGTTACCGGGTCGGTGCCCGCCTCAGTCCTCTCTTTAGCCAAAGCGCTCTCTGTCTCAGTCATCGTACCTCTCCTTCAGTCGAATTACCTGATTTTCCATTACCGGACCACGTCTTTCCATCAGAGGCGGTGTCAGCCTTTTTGAGTACATAGTTCTTGAAATCGTCGACCTGGCAGATGAATCCTTCGGGTATCACTACAGTCGTGGTTTTTTCCTCTATGATGGCCGGCCCGGCGATTATCGTACCGGCACCCATCGAGTCACCGTCATAGACGGGAGTTTCGAGTTCGCGTCCCTTCCAGAGGCACCTACGGGTTCGTTTCAGAGTTACACTGGTACTAGAGCCTGAGCTTTTCAAGCGCTGCAGCTCTAATGGCGCTCGGGTAACTGTCGCAAGGAGTCGGAAGGTGAGGAACTGCGCAGGCATCCAGGGCATTGCAAAGCTATAAAGGTCCTGGTGCCTCTCATGCAGGGCCTCGACGGCTCTTTCAATGGTTGAGGTGGTGGTTTCCTCCTCCAAAATGGGCACTTCCACCTCATGAAATTGCCCGATGTACCGCATCTCGGCGGTGCGGCTAAAATTTATCTGGTCTCTCCCAATCCCCAGTGGAGCGAACTCGGACAGAGCCTGCTCTTCCATTTCCTTGTAGAGGCTCGCAACTCGGTCAGGGTCAACTTTGTCGGCTCGACCTACGTGCGAACGGGCGAAGTCCCTGCCTAAGTCCATGCTAAGCATTCCAAACGCGCTGTACAAGGCTGCGACCGATGGCACGAATACCGTTCCGATGCCGAGCTGATCGGCGAGGAAGGCGGCATGCACCGGGCCTGCGCCGCCGCCCACAACCATGGTGAAGTCTCGAACGTCGAGACCGCGCCGGGTGCACACCTCAGTGATCAGATCCGCCATGTGAGCATTCACCGTCTCAAAGATCGCCTGGGCCGCCTCTTCGATTGTCATGTCTAGTTGCTTTGCGACCGAGTCGACGGCATGGCGGGCGCTTTCCTCAGAGAGGGAGATCGAGCCGCCAAGAAAGTAGTCTGCCGGCACGTAGCCGAGCACCAGATCGGCATCGGTGACGGTCGGCTCAACACTCCCATGGTCATAGCATGCCGGCCCGGGGTCGGCTCCAGCACTTTGGGGACCCACCCGAAGTAAGCCGAGGGAATCTATCCAGGCGATACTGCCGCCACCCGCACCGATACTGTGCACGTCAACCATCTTGATGGCAACCCTGTGGTTGCCGACCCAGCTCTCGGTTGTCATCGGTATCTCACCCTTCCTGATGGCGCAGATATCGAAGCTGGTTCCCCCCATGTCGACCGAGATCAGGTCCTTGCCCACAAGGGGGGAAGAGAGATTGAGAGCGGCAGATGGTGCAGCGGCAGGTCCAGAGCCGAGCAAGTATACCGCCCTACCGCGGCATTGCTCAACCGTTTGGACAAGCCCGTTTGCAAGCATCATTAGCAGGCTGCCTCCAAAGTGCTCCTCATTAAGCCTGTTCTGGAGGCGACCCAGATAATCTGCAACAACGGGCTGCACATATGCGCTTACTGCTGTAGTGCTGAAGCGTTCGAACTCACGCCAGACGGGAAGAATTTCATGTGAGGTAGTTACCCTGTCGGTTCCGAATACCTCGCTGCAGATCTCTGCGGCACGTTTTTCGTGCGCGCTATTTACGAACGAGTAGAGAAAGCAGACGGCCAGTGAGGTGATGCCTTCGGTTTTTAACTTTTCCGCTGCTTCTCGGACTTCCTTCTCGTCAAGGGGCGTTATTACCTCTCCGTTGTATCGCACCCTTTCCGGCACCCCTATTCTCCATCTTCTCTGAACCAGCGGCTCATATGGCGGCACGAATACGTCGAACATTGATACGTCCTGGTCGCGGAGGCCTCTGCGCATCTCGATTACATCTCTGAAGTTCATTGTCGTTATCATCCCGGTCTTGGCACCGCGTCCGGTTAGGAGGGTGTTGATAGCCAGGGTTGTGCCGTGGATGAGCATCTCCACCTGTTCGAGGAAGCTGTTCAGTGGCTGAGAGAAAGCTGACGACGCTTTGTTTAGGGAGTCGAGAACCCCCATGACGGGGTCTGTGGGCGTGGTTGGAGATTTGAACTCCCGGAGCCTTCCCTGCTCGTCGAGCACCAGGCAGTCGGTAAAAGTTCCACCCACGTCAATAGAAACACGCTTCATTGTGCCCTCCCGGGTTTCTCGATATGGAACCTGTACTGTGTCGTGTGGGTTCCCCCCCCCAGTAATCGAACAGTTCCGTGGCTAGGTATCTTACACCACACCCCGGAGCCAGTCAAAGGGCCATAATTTTTGCGAAGTCGCTTATCCGGAAATGGGTAGCTCGTTCGGAATCGTATCAGGCAGATCTGAAGATAAGCAGGAATACGGCCGAATTGGAGATATTTCAGGTTTCTCACCGATTTAGGTGGAATTACCATAGACGATGATAAGTTCCACAGTAATCATGCAGTGATTGAACTCTAAATAATAGTTATTATGAAAGATTCAGCTTTAAAGCGTGTTCCATTCGGGAACTTCTGTGGCAATGGGACGTGACTTCCAGCTTCTGCTATAACTCACAACCTGCGTAGGTGGTGAGGGCTGCCTGGTGAGCTTACAAAGCTGGGATTACTGACAGTTTCCATGGCATTGAGAAGCAAATTCGTCTCAACTGCAGCTCTATATTTGTAAATATCTCTGAAAGACTCCAGCTCAGGATTCAAAGCAGTTGCCATAGGCGCAGTAATTCCTATCTGCCCTTTCAAATCTGCTTGTCGCACACCTGCAACCAGCTAAAGCATTGCGATCCGGGATTCAGGCACCACTCCGATGAAGCGTTCACTTTACATCTCAAGGAGCCAACAAACGGAACCATCAAGAAGCCTTAGATACCTCATTCCCTTGTTTGGGTTAGAACTGGTTCTGTCGGTCACGTCTCCCGTTGCAAATAATGAAAATCATGGATTTGAAGCACGGATTCGGTTTTGATGAAGCCTTTTAGTGGATCTATGGTGAAGCGGTGGTTGGTATTCGACTGGAGAGATGGAGTAGTGCGGTTGGCCGAGGTTTTTCAGCTTTAAACCGTAACCGCACAGTTGTCGTCGCCTCTTGCCCTAGAGGACATCTTGATAGAAACAGGATCGCCACATAGGGTACTGAGCATGCCTTTGACGATACCTCGATCGACAGCACAAAGAACTGGATGTGAGAGCGCTACCGTACCGAACGGACAGCTGTGAGAGACCACCATGTCTTCAGCTGTCGAAGAGTATTCGGATCTGGCAGAGAATCCATGAGCTGTCAAGGCATCAGCGATTGCTCTCATTGCATAATGTAAGGATCTTTGCCCGGCTCCAGGTTGCATTTGTGAAGCAAGTAGCGTTCCATATTTTTCACCGACTTCTTCAGCCAAGCACTCGGCTTCTGCTTCACCCATCCTCTCAAGCGCGCTTACTAGGAGTAAGCTCATCAGTTCATCGGTCTGCGGAGTTACATCGATAGTTTCTTCTCTTTTTGAAACTCGGTACTTTTTGGACGGACGCCCGGCTCCACTCATTCCATTGCGATCAATGTAGACGTCAAGGTATCCACCCGCTGCCAATTTGTCAAGGTGATGTCTAGCTACGTTCGGATGCAGGAGGAATTTTGAGGCTACTTCGGCAGCTGTGATTCCGTTTGATTCCCTTGTAAAAAGGTAAATCTCTCGTCTGGTTGGGTCTCCAAATGCAGAAACAATTGCGGTTACAGTGGCCGAAAACTGCTCGTCGGTAAGTGTTCTGCTGGGGCCTGGAAGAAGATCTGAGAAGTAATCTTCGGACCCAGTGATATGAGCGGACTGTCCCATACCGCTGGGATCTAATAACTCTATGTCATCAGTAGGATTGGCCAGGTCGAGTTGCCGCATAACATTTATACTATCGCAAATTGTAAAATCAGACTGACTGAAGATGTCAAATGCCGAGCGATTATCTTTGGCAGCTATGGAGGCTAAGTGGTAATGGATATAAACGACCGCGTAATTGCAGCGCTAGCCGATGTACTTGAGCCAGAGATTCGGAAACCTTTGACTGAATTGGATTTAGTGGGGGAGCCGGAAACTTCGTGGGGAAAGATAGTCGTTCCTGTGATGACAATTGCGGATCCACTCCCGTATGAGGAAGAATTGCGGTCTACGGTCCTGAAAGCTTTGGTCGATGCCGAAATTGGCAAGCGGGTGGAAGTGCGGTTAGTGCCGCTTTCGGATCAGGGGTTACTGCGCTTGAGACAAGTTCTAAAGCCTGCTACCGATTTTGAGTCGAATGCAATGTCTAATCCGATAGGCCACGAGCAGGGCCGACCAAATCAATTTATGGAACCTGGATCTAAAACTAGGGTATTGGGGATTTCGTCCGGTAAGGGCGGAGTTGGAAAATCGTCTACCACGGTTAATCTTGCTATCGCCCTTGCCGACAGAGGGCGTCAAGTTGGAATTTTGGATGCTGATGTGTATGGTTTTTCCGTTCCCAAGATGTTGGGGATAAATCGAAATCCGTTGATGGTGGATGATTTGATGCTTCCTCCTGTGGCTTATGGAGTCAAATGTATTTCTGTTGGGTTTTTTGTATCCGATGACACGCCGGTCATTTGGCGCGGTCCTATGTTGCATAAAGCCTTGGAGCAGTTTTTGGTGGATGTGTATTGGGGAGACTTGGACTACCTGTTACTGGATATGCCGCCGGGTACGGGTGACGTTGCGTTGTCCATGGGTCAATATCTTCCAAAATCTGAGATCTTTGTTGTGACTACGCCGCAGCTTGCCGCCCAAAGGGTTGCTCAAAGAAGCGCCTATGCTGCCAAAAAATTGAAGCTGCCCCTTAGAGGAGTAATCGAGAATATGTCTTGGTTTACTGGGGATGATGGGAAGAAGTACCAGCTATTCGGCGAAGGTGGAGGAGAGTCGCTTGCCGGTGATCTTGGAGTTCCACTAATTGCTCAAATCCCATTGGTTCCAGGCGTAAGAGAAGGCGGAGACGACGGTGTTCCGGTAACAGTATCAGCACCCGAATCTGAGGCTTCTCGGGCCTATTCCAAATTGGCAGCGGCGATAGATTCAATGGGACCTGCTCGTGTATATAAATCCGAACTCAAAGTTACATCGTCCTAGGGTCCTACCCAAGGATAAAGCCAGGGAATTCCTGACTTAGGCTGCTTAGCTCCGTCGAAGGGTCAACGCAGATGCGATCAACATCAGCTGCTCTACTTCGAGTAGTGTCGGGCCTCATCGTGAACTGGCAGATCTAAGTTCATTTCATCTTGTAACGCAGTGGTTCCTGGGGGGATCGGCAGCTATCGCATGCGCCATCAACCTAGGTTGTGGTGCGGTGGAAACCTCCAGACGGTAGGTGTGGCAGACTTTCAGCTCAGTCATTTCGAAAACCCTCCCGGGTACTGTGACAATTCCACAAGTTCACTCACGTCACGGTATGGCCGCCGCGGCCTGGACTGTCACATTGTGGATTAATTCCGAGGTTTTACACCCTGGGTCTCCATTTTGGTAATGGGCTAATCGTTTACTCAGGATATCTACAGCTTGATTTGCGATCCATTTTATGGATGAAGACTTTAATGGTAGTTGCAACATGATCAACGAAAAGGAGCTGTCAAATGCTTAACAGAAGACTTCTGATCGGATCTGTGGCAGTTGCTGCGGTAGCTGTTGTGGGCTGGAGAATCCAAAAGCGCGGCTTATCTAATCCGCTTCCAGCTATTTAAAACACATTTTTAAAACACGCAGCACACGCGTTTGTGTTCAATTTGTGGTTGCTTAGGTAAATTTAGCGCTTGCCCGTTAAGCTTCACAACGCCGTGCTTTTGAATATGGCTGCAAGTCTTGTTCATTTAGTTCAGTTCAACTTATTAATCTTCCAAGGTGTCTAATCCTGCTATCTCTTGAAATCCGCCTTTGGAAATGGCTTATTTGTCAATCCAAAAACTGCTTACAAATAGGAACATGAACCTTTGCAAAGATCCAGCGCAAATGTTGCCCCGGGCCAAAGCCGTGTCGGTGGCCAACATCTTGAAAACGGAAATTTACAAGCGAAACAGATGGGTCGAAGGCCTGGTCTTGACGGCCTGAGGGGTTTGGCTTGGCTGTCTGTGTTCGTAGGCCATGTCCAACCATTCAGTAACGTTGTACCCGCTGATACAGGAATGTTCATTTTTTTCGGATTGAGCGGGTTCCTGATAACCCAGCTTTTGGTTGAGGAGCAGGCTTTCAGGGGAACCATTCGTTTGCGCGAGTTTTTCAAAAGAAGAATAGTACGCCTCTTACCAGCCTTAATAGTGTTTCTGGCTGTCTGGATATTAGTGGTTTGGGTCTTTCTAGGCAGCGCCTGGTTGACTACTGTTCCCCAAGGCGGTGCCAGTCGGTCGCTCACATTGCAGGTGGCGCTGGAAGGAGTAGTAGCCTCACTTTCATATTTCATGAACTGGGCAGAAATTTTCAAAATGTTTAGCGGCTATGTGCCTATTGGCCACATTTGGTCCCTTGCGGTAGAAATGCAATTTTATCTAGTTTGGGCTTTCATCCTGGTGTTTTTGATCAGATGGGGTCGGAAGTCCGTCCTCTGGTTTGCCGTTCTCGGTTCTTTCGCTGCGAGTACTGAGGCAATTTGGTTGATGCATCTTGGCGACAGTGGCTTGAGGATTTACATGGGAACTGATGTAAGAGCTGGGTCGCTGCTGGCAGGGGCAGCGGCTGCCATGATATGGTCTCGAACGAGAACAGACTTCAGCACTTCAAAGGTTCTCAAGATAGCAGCGCTGATCTCGGCGATAGAGATTCTGTGGTCAATGTACGCGTTTGCAGATCCCACCTTTTCCATCTCCCAGCAGCTAGCTTGGCCTTTAACTTCAATAGCTTGTGCGGTTGCTGTGATCTATATGGTGGAATTGCCACATGGCAGAGGAGGGAGATGGGCACTTCATCCGGTCATGCAATACATAGGGAAAAGGTCTTACGGATTGTATCTTTGGCATTATGTGTGGCTGACCTGGTTTCGCGGTCTAGGTTTATTGGGCGTTGTTATGGCACTTGGGTTGTCGTTGCTGTCTGCAGAAATGTCATGGCGGTTAATTGAAAAGCCAGTGTCCGACTGGTTCAGGCACAAGAGGGAGGAAAAGAAGACTCAGCTTGCGCCTGACATCAATATAACTTTCGAAATGGCGGAGAGTAGGCCCAGCATTTAGGTGGGTATCCGAAGGAAGGTCAGGAGGAGGTTTGGTAATTCTGCCAGTTTGCAACTGATGGATGGCCAATACCTGCGGGGCCTTTACCGAAAGCAAGCAGAAGATTTCCAGTTATTCTCCTCACCAGCTTGCTTGGACAGGCTGGTGATCCACTGGTGCATTGTGACAATGAGTGGATCCAGTTGTTGGTGCCGCTGTCAAACACCCCGCCTTTACTTATTGGATTGTCGTAGTAAGTCATGTCAGAGTAGACATATTTCGAGCCAGAGTTGATGCTGTCTTGGGCATCGCTTGCTGGAAGCGGTGAGTGGCCAAATATTTGAAGGTTTGACGGGTGTGCAAATGTTGGGACAAAGGAGTCAAAATCTGATTGAATCACCCCTGGAATTGATTGGCCATTTTTTAAACCGGTCCCATTGAATATCCACGCTTGTGAATCAACTGTGACGAAGTTCTGTGGAGAGGCGCCATTGAGCAGGTAACCGACATAAGTTTCTCCCACGAAGTTATTTTCAGGCCAGCTGGCTGGTGGGGATCCCCAGGTATTGCCTGTCACCTCAAGCGGATTCCCTTTGCCGTATAATGGATCCTTGTAGCTGTTTCGATAGTCGACCTCCTGTCTGAGGCTGCCTAGCGGAGATGACTCGAGGCGGACATGGCGCAGCATCGCACTGGCACCAAAAAATACAACGTTTAGGCCGTTTTTATGGTTTGCCGATTCCACTGCCTTTCTTTCCCGATACGACCAGCACTCGTCGTGCCCTAGAGAAAGGATGGTTGTGTGCTGGGTAAGCAAGTTCGGATGCTGAATAACTGTTTGGTCAGTCCAATAGGTGAGGTTGAGCCCATGTTTTTCGGCCCAATATATCAGTGGATATTCATTCCCGAGGAAATCAGCCGCTCCGTTTCCATAGGCGTAAGGTCTGTCGAATGACACAACTCTGGCCCGGGAACACAGGGGGTAATGTCCTTTTGGACAGTTTCCTATACCTGCGTAAAAGTCATATCCCCCGTATGGGTTCCAGGCTTGCCAGGTGAATACATCATTTTTTACAATATAGGTAGCATGGCTGTTAGGATCCCAAATGGTAAGAGGAACGTAGCTTTGAGTACCCGTCGAGCCAACCAGTTTTAGCAGGTAATCCCCCTGGACAAATTGAGAAGAAATTTTCAGGTTTAGTGAGGGTTTCCAATTGTCGCAGCTGACCATATTCGTAGGTCTGGCGACCGTGCAAGGCTTTTGAGTGATTCCCCTCAGGGTCTTTGAGCTCCAAATCAGTCGTCCACCTTTGCCACCATAGTAGCCCATCCGGTAGGCATACACTTTGTAGCTGGGAGAGGTGGAAGAAATATAGAGAGTGACAGTTTGGTTTTGGGCGGCATAGGTCTTATTGGCAAATCCACTTATCCCGGCGGTGTTTGCACCGCTACTAATCTTCCAAGCCGTGGTTCCAGGCAACCTGTTCTGCTCCACTACCCATTTGGCCTTAATTCCGTCTTTACCAGGAAACGTTGATGAAGTAGCCGGTTGAGTAACTCTTGTTGGTTGCGGTTGTATGCCAGAAGAGACGGACGAAGATTGTTTCGGGGAGAAGTTTCTTGAATTGGGAGTTGTAAGCAATACAACTGCAACTGCTAGTGCAACAGTGCCCATGCCTAGTAGGGAGTATCTGATTGGAGTGGATGTGAAATGTAAATTTAATTTAGCCATGGCATATAAGTTTGGTGTGTTTGTCTGAAAAACCTAATTTTGGGAGGTTACTACTTGTTTACCGGAGAGTGTGGTCACTGGTTGAGCTAGGTCCTGAAATTTCATCAATTTCTTATACTTATCTTTTTTGTACCTTCCCAGGAAGGTCAGTTGGCCACATTGCAGATTTATCCATGTGAAGCGGCTCTTATCCAAGATAGTTGGGACATTATTCAAGGATTACTCGAATTTCCAGTTAGGCTTGGGGAAAAGGAACTTCTAGCGGAGGCAGATAGTGGAAATACGCATTGGTATCTCGGATTCTCCAAGGGAAATAGATTTGGAGATGGCAGAGGGAACGACGCAGGAGAGCATAATTGAGGCTATTGAGTCATCGGTTTCTTCTGGTTCTCAAATCGTATGGCTCACTGATAAAAAAGGTAGAAAGCTGGGTATTTTCGCGGCAAAACTTGCCTATATCGAGGTTGGGGCTGCAAAGGAAGACCGCCGCGTAGGTTTTGGAGCTCCGTAGGCAGGTTAGATGTCTGATTCTCTGGATCGCTCTATTGGACTTTTGGATCGTTCCCTAGTCTTCATAACTGGTAAGGGTGGTGTTGGCAAGTCCTCCGTCACCGCTGCGCTGGGCTTGATAGCCTCCAGAGCAGGAAAGAAAACCCTGATTTGCGAAGTGGATGCTAAAGGGGATGTAGCGCGTTTATTCGACAGCGAGCCAGCTGATTTTGACCCGATTGAGATCAGGGACAATCTTTATTTGATGTCAATGGATACTGAGGCGGCACTAAGAGAATATCTAAGGATATTTCTCCGTCTTTCGATGGTGTCGAAGCTTGGTCCACTTGCAAAGACTTTCGATTTTGTGGCAAACGCGGCTCCAGGAGTTCAAGAGGTTCTGGTAGTTGGCAAGCTTTGCTACGAGGTAAAAGAGTCAAATTACGATCTGATCCTAGTTGATGCGTCTTCCACCGGTCATATTGTTTCTCAATTAGCCTCGCCTAAGGGCATTTCGGAGCTGGTGAAGCTTGGAATGGTAAAGGACCAGATCAAGTGGATGGAAGAAATACTCTATGAACCATCGGTTACTTCGGTAATTGTTGTGGCAACGCCGGCAGAAACGCCTGTTAACGAGGCGCTTGAACTTGCAAGCAAGATAGACAGTGATACCGATGTGCATTTAGGAGCTCTGGTAGTAAACAAGGTTATGCCGGAGTTATTTTCTAAGGCAGAAGAAGAGTTCTTTTCCTCGCTAAGGGACGAAAAGTCTCTTGCAGTTTTTGCCAAAGCAGTATCCGGCGATGTTACTTCTCTACTGAATGGATCGGCCGCGGCTCTAGAGATGCGAAGAACAGCAGAGCCTCATATCGAGAGGATCTTGGAGGTTTCTGACAAAATACATGTGGCACTTCTGCCACTGATGTTCGGAATTGGATCTGGACTTAGGCTGGTCCGAGACTTGGCAGAGGCATTGTCGGCAGAATGGGATGACCTGCTATGGGTGGATTAGAGTCCGTATTTTTTGATTCGGAAATTCTGATTGTAGCTGGAGCGGGAGGAGTCGGGAAAACTACCATAGCTGCTGCTCTAGGAATTGCAGCGGCAGAGTCTGGCACCAACAAGGTTCTGGTACTTACCGTAGATCCAGCCAAACGCCTGGCAGATGCGCTGGGGTTGGTAGGGCTCAGTTCCCACGCCAACCGAGTTGATCCCATTCAGCTCAATCAGGCTATCGGTCACGAGGTGCCAGGAGAGTTATATGTTGCGATGCTGGATGCAAAGAGTTCTTGGGATGAACTAATCAAGCGGCATGCTCCGGACGCAATAACCCGAGACAAGATTCTCTCCAATCCAATCTACAAAAATATTTCCTCTCGTTTTGTGCAAAGTCATGACTACATTGCAATGGAGTCTTTGTATGAACTTTATATTTCCAACGCTTACGATCTGATAGTCATTGACACTCCGCCGTCCAGGCACGCGATTGATTTTCTCGATGCTCCGGTCAAGATGGCTGATTTTTTCTCTTCAAAGTTGCTGAAATGGCTTACGCTGCCAGCCAGAAATCGGTTGTTGATGGGAGCATTCAAGCCTTTTTATCAAATTGCTGACAAGATATTAGGGGCCCAGTTTTTGTCTGATGTGGCTGATTTTTTCCTTTTGTTTCAGTCTATGTACGATGGGTTTATCGTTAGGGCCAGGTCGGTGTCCAAGATCCTGGAATCACCTTCAACTCAATTTGTGGTTGTATCGTCCCCGGAGGCCGCGCCTATGCAGGAGGCTGAGTTCTTCATATCGGCGATAAATCAGAGGCATCTCAATTTGGCACAGATGGTGGTAAATCGGACTTTGCCGGACTATTTCCGCGATCCTGGGTCGATATTTGTAGCTCATAAGCTCCAGGATAATTTTGAGCAGATAGCCAAGGATTTCCTGGTAAAAGGTAAAAAGCTTAAGTATATTTCCGAAACTGATTTGCCTCCTGGAAGGCTGGAGGCTCTGGTCGAGCGGGTCTTTTTGGAGATTTCCGGAAGCTTTTTAAATTTTTCGGAAGTGGCTCTTCAGGAAGCAGCCGAGATATCAAAGCTTGCAGTTGATGAGGAGATGATAACCCTGATTCCCCACCTCAATTTTGACATTTCTGACCTAAATTCTCTAGGGAAAGTTGCCGTGCATCTTTGTTCCTCACAATCACCCTTTACGATATAAGCGTGCTTGATTATCACCTTCATCTTTGGCCTCACGGGCAGCGGGACAAATCTCCCACTATTGATGAACTCGCGCGCTACTGTGAAGCCGCTCAGAAAAACGGTGTTCAGGAAATTGCCATTACTGAGCATCTGTTTCGATTTCGGCAGGTTGATGCATTTTTAGGTGGGTTTTTTAATCAGTATCCTGATTCGCCAGTGCGTTCAATCATGGAACATTACTGGTCTGAACATGCAAGAGCGGATCTTGATACTTACGTGGAAGTAGCGCTTGAGGCTAAGTCCGCTGGTCTTCCGATCGTATTAGGTATGGAAGTTGATTACTATCCCGGGAAAATGCATCAGGTCTCTGAATTTTTGGCTGGGTACCCTTTCGATGTCCTGCTGGGTTCAATTCACTGGCTTGGTGCTTGGCCGTTTGACCATATCAGTGATCCAGTGATCATGGCGGAATGGGACACTTACGGTATTGAGAATGCTTGGGAAAGTTATACCCGATCTCTTGAAGAGTTGGCTGATTCGGGTGCTGTTGATGTGTTGGCTCATCCTGACCTAGTAAAAGTGGCTGGGCATTTCCCCCAGGTTCCGCAGGAATTTTACGACCGCATGGCAGAGGCAGCTAGAGACTCGAAACTCTCTGCAGAAGTTTCCTCAGCAGGGTGGAGAAAGCCGGTTGAGCAGGTCTACCCCGACCCTTACCTGTTGAGAAAGTTTTTTGAATACGGAGTTCCTATAACCACTGCGTCTGATTCGCATGGGATAGCAGATGTGGCCTATAGGGCCGAGGAAATAAAGTCATATGTCAGTTCGATAGGGTACCGGTCTTTGTCGGGATTCAGGGACAGAAAATCATATCTGGTAGAACTTTAGAAGCCGCTCTAAAGCATTGATTGGCTGGGAGGTTAGATGGCCACCTTTGGTTCGATAGTCAAAAAGACCCTACTGGACGAGGCTGATATTGTCCATCTTCAGCGGTTAATAAGTTCGTGGGGAATGCTGGCCGATCTCTGCTTTTCGGATCTAGTGCTATATGTACCGGTAAAGCGTGACGAAGTTGAAGATGCCGAGGAAGACGCTAAAGATCCTTTTGTGCCGGAATTTGTGGTATTGGCTCAGGTAAGACCAGCTACGGCACAGACTTCCATTCCCGATGATTTGGTTGATACAAAAGGGACACCTGACGAGGTATCGTTTGTGGCGCAAGGGTACTTGTCTGAGATGCTGGTCTTTAGGGAATCAGTGAGTCCAGACGGGGGCGAGTGGATCGTTTCCCAATGCATACCAGTGAAACGCTTGGGAAAAGTGATCGCAGTTATTGACCGAAGGCATATCACCAGTGCCAGGCTGGTCCATGGCGAACTAGAGCGAACCTACCTGCGTCTTTTTGAGCAATTCGCAAACATGATAACCCACGGAGAGTTTCCTTTTGAAGGTACCGACATTGAAGAAGCACCCAGGGTTGGGGATGGAGTCCTGGTATTGGATGAGACCAAAACTATTACTTTCATGTCGCCAAATGCAGTTAGCGCGATGCATAGGCTTGGTCTGCACCTTATTCGAGTTGGAGATCTTTTTGGCCAGACCGGGCTTCGATTTTCGGCTCCTGATAGGGCGTTTGCCAGCCACAGGCCCGTAATTGAAGAGATTGAACAACGGGCAGACGTAACTCTGATGATGCATGCCATTCCTTTACTTGAACAGGGGAACGTAACCGGGGCATTAGTGCTGCTTAGAGATATATCAGAGCTAAGGCGAAGAGACCGGATGCTTCTCAGCAAGGATGCCACTATCCGGGAAGTGCATCATAGGGTGAAGAACAACTTGCAGACTATCTCGTCACTTTTGCGGCTTCAGGCCAGGCGTCTTAGCTCCACTGATGGCCAAGCCGCTCTTCGTGAGGCGGAGCGGAGAATCCGGTCAATAGCAGTTGTGCATGAGATCCTTTCACGTGAGATTGGAGATCAAGTCTCATTTCCGGAAATTGTTTCGGCAATTGTGAAACTGGCAGAGGAGTCGATTCTTCCCGATTGTCCGGTAAGAATTGAAGTGTCTGGGAGCGCCAAAGACCTAGACGCAGGAGTGGCTACTCCATTGGCATTGGTTATAGCTGAGCTTCTGCAAAATTCCATCGAACACGGTTTTGTTGGCTCACAGATAATCGAGAGTGGTGAGTCGGGTTTGATCGAGATCTATTTGGACCAAAAAGACGAAAGCATCGATATGGTGCTTTCAGATAACGGAGTAGGATTTCCGCCCGAATTCGATATCAGGAGAACCTCGAGTTTGGGTCTTCTGATCGTTACGGACATTGTCGAATCGCAGTTAGGTGGGACCATGACTATTGGAAATGGTAACGGTTCAAAGATTACTTTGTCCATACCGGTATAACCGTAATGTCCAGATTTAACCAGGTTACGCAGATACTCGGTCATAGGGGCTTATCCTCCCGGGCCAAAGAGAATTCGATAGTTGCTTTCAGACAGGCTCTTGATGCCGGAGCCTCAGGTGTCGAACTGGATGTGTGGCAATGTAAAAGTGGGGAATTTGTGGTATATCATGATCCTGCGATATCAAACGGTCGAAGGATTGAGGATTCTTTACTGAGTGGTTTGCGAAAAGCCCACGCTGAGGACATCCTGTTGCTGGATGAGGTGTTCGATCAGTTGCAGCATTGTGTAATAAATGTTGAGGTTAAGAGTTCTACAAAAAATCAAGATGGAGACAGAGCTAGAATCGCAGAGTCACTGGCATCGTTGATTGAATCCAGAAGTGATAGCTTTAATTTTATACTCTCCACTTTCGATAGAGACCTGGCGGTTAAGCTGTCGGCCATTTTGGATTTCGCCAAGCCTGCCCTCTTGCTGGGAATCAGATCCAAGGTCGACAAAGAGATCGAATTCTGCATCAAAAATGGGCTTGATCTTGTCCATCTGAACTGGCGCCGGGCTTCCCCAAGAACGATTTTTAAACTCAAAGAGGCAGATTTAGATTATTCGTTTTGGACGGTCAACAGGCCGGATGCAATTTCAAACCTGATTAATGTCGGTGCGCAATATCTGATCACCGATGAGGTAGCTCTTGCCATAGGTATTACTCGGCATTAAAAGTATCATGCAGTGATAGTTAATGCGAAACTTGAAGTTAATATTACTGTTGAGTAACTGTTTGGTTATAAACTAAACGTCGTAATTTGGAAAAGGTAGGGAAACCTAATATGAACATTACGGTTTGTGTCAAACAGATCCCTGATCAGTCGAGTCCCGGAAAATTGGATCCCGGGTCGCATAATCTTGTCCGGGATGGAAAGCTGATCCTTGATGATTCCGACAGTTACGGAGTTGAAATGGCTTTGCAGCTTGCCGCCGAGGCAGGTGGCGGCGAAGTAACGCTGGTTAGCATGGCCCCAAATGGAGAAGTTTCTGGCATTCGTACAGCACTTGCCATGGGGGCGGATAAAGCGGTGCTGGTCTCAGATGCAAAGCTGGCGGGAGCCGATGCGCTTACTACGGCGAAGGTTCTTGCTGCGGCGATCAAGCGTAACCCCTTCGATCTGGTCATTGCTGCGACCGAATCCACCGATGGATACACGGGGACAGTCCCTGTGCAGATAGCTGAAATACTGGATATTCCTTCTGTAAGCTTTGCCAAAAAGGTTGAGTTATCCGGAGGCATCCTCAAAGTTCAAAGGCAGACCGAACTTGGATATGACCAAGTAGAGTGTCCTCTTCCGGCCCTGATATCAGTTACCGCTGGGGTGGTGGAACCAAGATATCCATCGTTTAAAGGAATTATGTCAGCCAAAAGCAAACCCGTAGAGGTCCTGGAAGCGTCAACGCTGGGTATTGAACCAGGTCGCAATCAGGAGATAATAACGGTTAGATCAGCTGAGGAGCGGTCGTCTGGAGTGATTATTACTGACGAGGGAGATGCTCACCAACAAATTATTGAGTTTCTGGAGCAACTTAAGGTCATCTAGTCCGGATATGGGAATACAAAGCTACGCAAGGAAAGTAAACATATAAATGACATTGTCTAAGATTTGGGTATTTGCGGAATCAACTGAATCAGGAATTACTTCAACTTCACTTGAACTTATTTCGGCGGCTAGTAAATTTGCTGATCATGTGGAAGTTTTCGTTGCTTCACCGGAGCCAGGTTACAGTGAAATAGTTGGCGCCTACGGTGCCACCAAACTTATCCAGGTGACTGATGTAAACGACAGGCTGATCGGCACGGTGGTAGCTTCGGCCATGGCTCAGCTGCTTTCAGGGAATACTGTGGACGCGATATTTTTCGCCATGACTCCGGAAGGTCGTGACTGTGCGGCAAGGTTGTCTGTCAAACTGGATGTTCCCGTGCTTACCAACGTTGTCAATCTTTCAGTTGACGGGACGCGCCTCGTAAGTGAGCATGCCATATTTGGTGGTTCTGAAATAGTGCAGGCTGGATTTACAGGTTCATCTCCGGCAATATTTGCTATTAGAGCCAAGTCTTTTACTGCCGAAAGCCGCGGAGGAATGCCAGCTGAAGTTGTACAAGTCGGTGTTGGAGATTTGGGTTCTGCAGGTAAAGCTCGGATTGTTGAACAACATTTAGAAGAGCGATCTGGTCCGAAGCTCGATGAAGCCCCGGTGGTGGTCTCTGGCGGACGCGGGCTCGGCCAGGCGGAAAACTACAAATTGGTTGAGGAATTAGCAAAGCTGCTCGGTGGGGCTCCGGGTGCCTCAAGGGCTATTGTTGATGCAGGATGGGTGCCCTATTCGTATCAGGTAGGTCAGACCGGTAAGACGGTAAAGCCAAATGTGTATATCGCCTGTGGAATATCCGGAGCAACTCAGCATATGGTTGGGATGAAGGGCGCCAAGAATATTATTGCCATCAATAAGGATGAGGACGCTCCGATATTCTCAATCGCTGATCTTGGGATAGTTGGCGACGTTCATAAAATTGTCCCGAAACTTATTGAGGCTCTGCAATCCCGGACCTGAATGGTGGCACCTGGCTGCAATGGATAAGTCACCGAAGGTGTCCTTTTATTTGCTATACCAATGGCCACGGGTAGCAGCGCATTTCCGGATCTGGAAGTGGGAATTTTCTCTTTTTCAAAATTGAAGTGACCCGAAGCTCAAGAGCGGCAGACTCCTCCGCTGTCAGTAGGTTCCTGGTGCTCTTAATGAGTAATGGAATCGCTTCTCTTATGTGACTTATGAGATCGTCCGGGATTTTCAAACCGGCGAATTCCCAGATCACGGTTCTCAATTTATAAATACTGTGAAAACACAGTCCTTGGTCGATACCCCATATATGGTTATTTTCGTCGATCAGCAAATGGCCAGATTTTCTGTCGGCATTATTTGCGATAATGTCAAACAACGCGAACTTCATAAACTGCGGGTGTAGTTCTTCACGCTCAAACAGAGAAAAATAGTGCTCTGAAAAGTCAGCTTCAATAAACAGCTGAAGGCTCCCAATGCCGAGCGGGGCATCGCCTCTTAGTACCGTGGGTGGAACGAGATCCCAGTTTAACGCTTGTGAGAGTTCATAAGCTGCTACTTCTCGTGCGTATAGTCCATCGGGAAAATCCCACAGAGCGCGCTCACCTTGGTGAGGTTTGTATATGGCTTTTATAGCTCTATCTTCCAGTGTTACCTGAACCAGGTAGGTGCCGTTTGAGCTATAGGGCATTCTCCCTATTACTTCAAGCTGACCAAGGTTCAGTAAGTCTATAAATTCGGAGCTCTGTGGCCGTTTGTCTTGGGACATGCGTGACCTGAGGGATCAAGTGGATAACCACAAAGCGGACAAGGAGGGCGGCCAGCTTCAACCAGTCTGGTGCCCTGTATGGCGATCATTACGGCCTGTTCTTTTGAAATCCCAACGTGGAGAAGAGAAATGCTGTCACCCTCATCATCTTCAGCGATTGATTCGAGTTGCAGGTGTATTTGATCAGTTTCTTCCGAATATGAGATGGCAATGGAACCTATTGGCCAGCTTATCTCATATGGGAGAATGAGATCGCTGGGTTCATCGGTATGACCTGGCCTGGGAAGCTCTTTTATGAGATTTGCAAGGTGCTGAGCAAGTGCGGCGACCTGAGTCTTTTCCAATTTTAAGGTAATTAAGTCACCCAAGTATCTAGCTTGGAAGAGAAATATCCGTTTGCCCGGTTCTCCAATAGCTCCTAAGGCAACGTGATCAACGGTTGGGAAATCTTTTGAATCTGACAATTATGACACCTTGACTGATAATTGTTTATGCCAATTGCTTCCAAGAACAACTGGTCCTGAGGATGTATACGATATTGCAGAGACCGAACAAGTGCCAACCGTAAGTCGTTGGAACATATCCAGATGCATTCCCAATGCATTACAAAGGAAGGTTTTTATTGGGTCGGCATGCGAGTAGGCAACCACTATTTTACCTTTGTTTTCTCTCTGTACGAATTCAACAAACGCTGATACACGGGCCTGCATTTCCATAAATGATTCTCCTGATGGAAATCTAAAAGTAGAAGGAGATTTTTGCACCTGCTGCCACTCCGGGAGTTTATAAAGTTCCTTGAGTTCTCTGCCCGTCCATTCCCCGAAATCGCATTCATTAAGGAGTTTGTGTATTCGTACTTCCCTTGAAATAAGTTTGGCGAGTGGCGTAGCAGTCTGTTGTGCTCGTTCCAGGGGACTTGAATATATTTCCGCAATCGCCTCCAGCTGCGACAGTTGCTGAGCTACCTCTTCCGCCTGCTGTAATCCCTGATCTGAAAGATCCAAGCCTGGAGCACGGCCTGGAAGAATCTTGCCTGTGGTTGGGGTGTTGCCGTGTCGAACTAGTAATAGTGTGGTTGGCGTTTCGTTTACGGTTCCAGTATTTTGATCTGTCTTATCTTGCTTGTTTTGTTCACTCATGTATTAAGAAAGTTAGTCTGACTTTTGGAAAAATCATCCGGGGGATGTTCGATATCGTTATTTACGACAGCCGTTCAACTATCATGGCCATCCCCATGCCTCCTCCAACGCACATAGTTTCGAGCCCAAACTGTTTGTCGCCTATCTTCAGACCGTTTAGGAGCGTAGTCATGATTCGTGCACCAGTCATTCCAAATGGGTGCCCAAGTGCAATTGCTCCACCGTGCGGATTCAGCTGGTCTTCAATTGAAATTGACAGTTCGTCACAGACGGCGAGAACTTGAGCGGCGAATGCTTCGTTGAGTTCAACGATATCTATATCGGCGAGTGTCATTCTCGCTAATGAAAGTACTTTTTTGACAGCTTCGATGGGTCCAACTCCCATTATTTCAGGAGCAAGACCGGTAACCGAAGAAGCGACTATCCTTGCCAGTGGAGTGATACCTAGCCGTTTAGCCTTGTCATCAGACATCACTAATACAGCAGCAGCCCCGTCGTTCAAAGGGCAGGAGTTGCCTGCAGTTACGCTTCCATCGGGAAGAAATGCTGGAGGTAACTGACCCAATTTTTCTAGGTCAGTATTGGGTCGGGGTCCGTCATCTTTGGTGATCAAATGCCCGTCATGGAGAGGATATGGCGTGATTTCCCTATCAAAGAATCCATCTGACTGGCTATTGACTGCGCGGTCTTGGGAAAGCTTGGCAAACTCATCCATCCTGTGTCTTGATATCCCATATTTCGCGGCTACATTTTCTGCTGTAAGACCCATGGAAATGTACATGTCATTGACATAATCGCTTCTGGATTTGTCGGTGAATCTGGGATTGAAATCCTGCTCTGAGAGTCCTACCCCTAGAGTCCGAGTAGTGCTCTCAACGCCTCCAGCTATGAATACCTCTCCTTCGGAGGCTTTTATGGTGTGGAATGCCATGCGGATGCTTTGGAGGGAAGAAGCACAGAATCGGTTTACCGATGTGCCCGGGACCGAATCTGGTAGTCCTGCTAAAGCTGCAATGATTCTTGCCATATTCATAGACTGTTCGCCGGCATGGTTGGCTGCCCCGAATATCACATCATCTATTTCAACTTCGTTGAGCTGAGGAATCTTATTTAGGAGAGCTCTAACTATAAAAGCTCCCATATCGTCCGGTCTGATGTCGACCAATGACCCTTTGAAAGCCCGGCCGATTGGGGTTCTTGCTGTTGCTACGATTACAGCCTCTGTCATAGGTCCTCGCTCAAGCCATCTATAGTTATCTGTAGTTTATGTTACTCGTCGGTCATTTAGCAACAATTGGCTGAACCGGTGAAATTTATGGCTGTATAGCGTCTGGTTTCGGGTTTGAATTCTGTCGGTAAAGCTCATTGTCGGCCCGCCTGGCAGCCCGCTCTTCATGCTTGGCCCACTGGAAAAATATTATGGCTAAAGCACCGACAGTGAAAACTTCGCCGAAAACCCAGAGTACCGCTCCTCCTGCATGTACATCTGCAAGCGTATGAGCAGGGGAAATAGACACCCTTTCCGAAGTCAGGGCAATACCCAGGAAAGTGCTAAAAGGGATACCTATAAGTAGATAAGCTAATTTTGCGCCATATGACATTTTCCATCTGATCGGGTCTACACCTATCAGGGTGGTCCAGAAAATCAGCCCAGCTACCAGAAAATGAAGGTGCGTATAGTCGTGGAACAAAGGGTGCTCTATTGACAATTGATAAACCGGTGTCAGAAAGTAGATGTACATGGTTGAATAGTTGATCAACCAGGCGGTGACTGGAAACGTGATTACAGAGATGACTTTGGAGTGTAGGAACTTTATGGTTTTAGTTTGGACTGGTTTTTTTGAGGCTTGCAGTAAAAGGGTCATCGGCGCGCTGAGGGCGATCAACATTGGCGCCATATTCATAAGCATTAGGTGCTGAATAACGTGCATTGTGAATACTGTGTCATCATATGCAGCTATCCCTGATCCTGTAGCAAGAAATACAATGGCTATTCCACCCAGAAATGATGCTGTTCGCAAGACCGGCCATTTGCGCCCTTTGCTGGCCATGGTTTTTACCCCAAGCAGGTATAGCCCAGCCGAAATTAGCTCTAAAAGCAGTGCCAGAAGCGCCAGTGGATTTGTTTGAAAACCAGTTAGAAGGACGGAGAGCTTTACTGGTGGGGACGGTATGGCTAAAAGAAGTTGCAGCGGCATCACTAGCCAATTATAGGCATCGATCTACAAGACAGTTAACCCGGATCAGTCGTCTAGTTTCAACTCCCTGGCCAAACGCGATGCATGTCCG
Source organism: Actinomycetes bacterium (assembly GCA_021803345.1). Lineage (GTDB taxonomy): Bacteria > Actinomycetota > Acidimicrobiia > Acidimicrobiales > Acidimicrobiaceae > SCQM01. The sequence goes on along the minus strand of JAJZLS010000024.1, from coordinate 53,790 downwards.
GTAGCTTTTGTTCCATACCAGGTCTTGGTAATTACTCCGGTTTCATCGATTACGAATGTTGATCTGATAACGCCTACTGATTCTCTGCCGTACATCACCTTTTTGCCGTAAGTGCCCCAACGGCTCATTGCTTCCTTATTTGGATCCGATAGAAGCTCAAAACCAATATTAATTTTTTTTATAAATTCCTTGTGTTTTTCTGGCGAATCAGGAGATACGCCAAGGACTACGTATCCAGCCCTTTTAAGTTTTGGCAAAATTTCGGTGAGTTCAGCCGCTTGCGTTGTGCAACCAGGGGTAAGGTCTTTAGGGTAGAAGTAGAGCACTACTTTGCACCCAATGAACTGGTCCAGGCATAGGGTTTTGTTATCCTGGTTCGGCAAGCATAGTTCTGGGGACTGATCTCCAGGCTGCAGTCTTACTGATTCATTTTCCACCATGTATTGCAACTTAGTGCAGATTTCTCGGTTTGACGCCGATGGGTGGTAGGGATTCTAAACCTGGCAATTCGACCCAAGTTCAGCGTTCCCACTAGTTTGTAGTTATGGAAAAATTTCAAGAGCTAGAACCAGTTGAGAGATTATTGGTAGTTGTGGCACATCCCGATGACGTCGATTTCGGATCAGCTGGGACAATTGCAAATTGGGCTTCAGCCGGAACCAATATCGCATACTGCATTGTGACAGATGGTGATGCTGGCGGATTTGAAGAGCATATTGATAGAACTGAAATTCCCGCGATCCGCCGGGAAGAGCAACGTAATGCGGCTAAAAAAGTTGGAGTTAGTGAAGTCACTTTTTTGGGTTACCATGACGGCGAATTGGTCGCTGATACTGGACTCAGAAAGGACATTGTCCGCCAGATAAGGAGGTTCAGACCTGATCGGATACTCTGTCAATGTCCGGAGAGGAACTATCAGAGGATATTTGCCTCCCATCCTGATCACCTGGCTGCCGGAGAAGCCACAATACAGGCCGCCTATCCCTATGCTCGCAATCCGTTTGCGTATCCTGAACTTCTGGCGGAGGGATTAGAAGCACATAGTGTCAAAGACGTGGTTTTGCAGGCATCACCCAACCCAAACGCCTACGTTGATATAACCAAGTTTGTTGACCTTAAGATTGCGGCTATCTTAGAACATAAAAGTCAGCTCCCTGATCCAGTCGAGACCGCAAAAATGGTTAAATCTTGGGTATCGAGTTCAGCCGAGCTGGTTGGACTCGATACCGGAAGCTTCGCGGAGCTGTATCAGCTTGTAATGACTAGTTGACATCGCCAGCCAGGAATTGAGTTCTAAAAAGTTCTGAATAACTGCCCCGTCGTTCGAGAAGTTCGGAATGTGAGCCTATCTCGATTATTCGGCCCTGATCCAAGACTACGATACGATCGGCTTGAACGATTGTGGATAGCCTATGGGCAATAACAATGGAGGTCCTTCCCTTGAGCGCCTCTGCGAGTGCTTCTTGAATGAGGAGTTCATTCTCGGAATCAAGGTGGGAAGTAGCTTCGTCTAAAACTACGATTGCTGGTTGCTTTAATAGCACTCTGGCAATAGCGATTCGCTGTTTTTCGCCGCCTGAAAGGCGGTAACCGCGTTCGCCCACGACAGTGTCGAGTCCCAGGGGAAGCTCATCGATCATCTTCTCGAGGCGCGACTGGCGTACAGCTCGTTGGAGTTCTTCTTTGCTGGCATCCGGCTTGGCGTACAGTAGGTTTGATCTTATGCTTTGGTGGAACAGATGCGGATCCTGACTTACCACACCGATGGCACTGGTAAGGGATTGTAGTTTCAGCTTTTTTAGATCGATACCGTCGATAGTTATGGTTCCTTCAGTTGGATCGTAAAGTCTTGATACAAGAGATGACAGAGTTGATTTGCCAGCTCCTGAATGGCCTACCAGAGCAATGAATTCACCAGGATGAATCTCCAGGTTTATATTTCTCAGCACCTGAGCAAAAGGTTGATCATTGCGGTCAGCTGGCGGCGATTCCAAAGATGCCACATATGCGGTATCGGGATAAGCAAAACTTACATTTTCAAATTTGATTTCTCCTTTAGGCAGGGGTAGATCAATGGCATCAGGATCTTCAGTGATTTCCGGCTTGGCATCTAAAACTTCGAAGACCCTGTCGAAGCTGACAAATGCCTGGAGAAGATTTACTTTAGCCGAAGCAAGGTCTGTAAGCGGGGAAGTGAGCCTGGTAACGTATTGCGCCAGAGCGACGATTCCTCCCACGGATGCTGTCCCTAGTATTGCCTCACGGCCTCCTATCAGATAGACAGCAACCGTAGCGAGCCCCCCTACGATAGCCAGAATTGCAAAGTATGTTCTTGATACCAGGGCTGTTGATATGCCAGCTCGCTTTACAAAGTTAGCCTGCGCCGCAAACGTGCTTGCTTCGTCGGCTGGGCGACCAAACAGTTTTACCAAAAGTGCCCCTGCCACGTTGAATCTTTCGGTTGTGATGGTTGACATTTCTGCATTTTTTTGCATTTGGGTTCGGGCGAGGTGAGTGAGTTTTTTGCCGAAGAATCGATCAGCAAATATAATCGCCGGAACGGTTATCAATGAAACCAGTGTTACCGGGACGGAGATCCTTGTCATAAAAAACAAAGTTGTGATGATTATAAAGGAGTCTGAAACTACTGAGTTTATGGTAGCTACTGCATTCTGAGCTCCGATGACGTCGTTATTTAATCTTGAAAGGACTGCTCCAGTCTGAGTTCTTAGAAAAAATGAAATTGGCATTCGTTGGATGTGTTCGAATAAGGCAACTCTGAGATCGAATATCACACCTTCCCCAATGACGGAATTTAGCCATCTCGTTGCCACCCCAAGAACAGTTTGAGCAATCGTCAGCAATATAGCGAGAATCGCCAATTGGTATAAAAGGTGTAGGGATTTTTTGCCAATAGCATCGTTGATAAGAGCTTCAAATACCAAAGGGGGGAGTGAGCCGACGATCGCATTTGCGATTATAAGGATTAGGTTGGTGTAGAGCAGCTTTCGGTATCGGTGTGCGAATTTCCAAGCCCGAAGTAGAGTTTCTTTATCTAGGGACTTGCCTGAAATTGGGAGGTCATGCCTTGCTGCCCGCATGTACTGCAACTAGATTCGTCTCCGTTCGTGTAAAAGATATAAAACGTATTGGTCTAAGATTTCTAACAACTTTTATCTCAGGATAATTCAACCGAGCGAGTCCATGGATGTTTAGGGTGATTTAGGTGATATATGAGCAGTTCTACCAGATAATTTATAAAAGGCGAGATGTTCGGGGCCAATTTAGCGGTGAGCCAATAGAGCCCGACGCTCTGGAGCGAATATTAAGTGCAGCCAATGCTGCCCCAAGTGTTGGGATGAGTCAACCATGGGACTTCATTTTGGTTGAAGACCCGGAAATACGCAAGAAATTTGCTGCTCACGTGGAAGAAGAAAGAGTGGCATTTGGAAAGCTTTTACCAAGCGACAGGCTGGCAACTTTTGAGAAGATAAAGATAGAAGGGATTCTGGAGTCCAGTCTTGGGATTGTGGTTACATATGATCCCGCCCGGGGTGCTCCGGCGGTTCTCGGTCGAAATACTATCGACGACGCTGGACTTTATTCAGTTTGTCTGGCAATTGAGAACCTTTGGTTAGCTGCAACCTGTGAAAATTTGGGAGTAGGTTGGGTCTCATTTTACAAGGAGCAGTTTCTTTCTGACCTTGTGGAGCTTCCGGATCAGGTGAGGCCTATTGCCTGGTTATGCGTTGGCCCGGTGACCCATCTCGAAGATACTCCTGATCTAGAAAGATTAGGATGGCAGAAAAGGCGCTCACTAGATGACAGAGTGTTTGCAAATCGATATGGAGTAAAAGATCAGCTTCGAAATTGGCAATAAAATTCTGCTTTTATATTTATTTAGTCTGGGACCTGACGACTACAATAGGCCCAATTGTCCTCCAAAGGAGGGTATTGGATTCGGCCATGAATCAATGATTGGAGTCAGCCCGCTTTTTGGTTATCGTTTTTCCGGGCATTTGTAAGAACTTATCATGGGTGTGATAGGCCCCGTCGAAAAAGCCTCGGGCGTCCTATAATTATTTGGTAACCGAGTTGCCATAGCCAAAACCTTCTGATAATTGAGCGTACAGGTTTTAGCTGTTTAATTCCGACTCGTGGTCTAGCAGAAGCTGTTTAATTTTGTTGCCCCATCTGTACGATCCTGTTTTCCCATTTGAAAGTATGGCTCTGTGACACGGGATGATTAGGGCGTGACGATTCATTGCACAGGCGGTGCCGGCAGCCCGATACGCCTTTTCGTAACCCGCCTTTTCCGCCAGATCCTTATAAGTAATTTTGGCTCCAAACAGCACTTTGCTGAGAGCGTTCCAGATATCGAATTGAAATCGGGTGCCAATTATATTCAGTTGGCTGGCAATATCATTTGAGCCGGATCTCCGTTCAAAGTAGTTGTAAAGAAAGCCCTCGATAATGCGGTCCAATGGATTGAACCCGGGTCGCATTTTGAGCGTACCGGTGGATGCGATTTGGGCTAAATGGTGAAGATCGTCAGTGAAGCCTGAGGCAAGAATTTGATTGGATTCCTCATTTATGACTACAGCAAAGTCGCCTACCGGAGTTGGATGGAACTTCACGAAACTCGAATGCGTCTTATCCAAGTGGTATCTCCCTGGCGGTTAGCAGCCGCTCTGTCTCTTGGGAAGGTGCTGAGCTGATTCTATCCGATGAGGAGCCTAATTGCCGTTTGAAGGTGAAATCCAGCGGTGTTTTCACTTATCTCAGATATTGAGTTTTCATCCTGATTTTTCTTGGGTCTCGTCCGGGTAAAATTCCAGCTGAATTCAGAACCTTATTCTTACCGACGGGCAGTCGTAATTGTTATTGCCCAGCATGAAGAACTCTTTGCGAATATATTATATATAGTTTGTGAAAAGCCAGTTAATAGATGTCTCCGAGCTTTCTTATCAACTTCTGCTGGATGATATTTGTAGTCACCTCAGAGATGGGAAGGTAGTTGCAATGGCTACTGATACAGTCTTTGGTTTGGTAGCTAGTGCCAAAGACTGTGCGGCTTTGGAGGCGGTGGCTGCCATCAAACAAAGAGACTCGTCTATTTCTATGCCAGTATTGATTGGGGAGCTGTCTCAGTTCCAACTTCTGTGCAGACACAAGTTGGAACAGCTTCAAATAGATGATGATGCCCTATGGAAGTTCTGGCCAGGACCGTTGACCGTAGTGGTAGATCTTCGCCAAGGAGCCCTTTGTGACAGGTATTTCCAGTCTGGTACGGTCGGAATTCGCCTGCCAAATGATCAGCGTCTTCGTGATATGGCAAATAAGGTTGGTCCGATTGTTGCAACCAGTGCCAATTTGCATGGTCTTCCTACACCTACATCCGGCAAAGAAGTGCTGCGACAGCTGGGGCCCAGCTCACTCTCATTGGGGCTGAGCATGGTTTTAGACGAGGAATCGAGATCTGAAGTGGCTTCCACGGTTATTGATATTTCAGGGTCCGAGCATCGTATCGTGCGAATAGGAAGGATTTCTGCAAATGCACTGAGCAGTGCATTCAGAATCGATGTTGGCAAGTAGTAGAATCTATAGGTGCTCAACCTTGATGGTGAGTTAAACTGTTGTAGCGTCACCACAGGAAGGCCTCAATTTAATGTCTGACTACAGTCGTTTTTATCCCATAACTTCGGTTCAGGATCCGGAGCTCGGAACGATACTGGATATGGAAGTCTTTAGGCAGGCTTCGACCCTTCAGTTGATAGCTTCGGAGAATTTTGCTTCCAAGGCGGTTATGGAGGCAGCTGGTTCAGTGCTGACCAATAAGTATGCCGAAGGATATCCTAACCGAAGGTACTACGGTGGAAACAAATTCATAGACAGGGTCGAGGATTTGGCAAGGCAGCGCCTCATGAATTTGTTTGGTGCTGACCATGCCAACGTCCAGCCACACGCCGGCGCAAATGCCAATGCGGCGGTTTTCTTGGCACTTCTGAAGCCCGGCGATACGGTTTTGGCCATGCGCCTGGATCAGGGCGGGCATCTCACTCATGGATCTCCAGTTAACTTTTCCGGGCAACTTTATAACTTTGTTTCATATGGTGTGACGCCAGCTGGGCCGGAAGGTGAGAGAATCGATCTCGATAACTTGTACGATTTGGCCCGCTCTGAAAGGCCAAAGCTTATTATCGTAGGGGCGACTGCGTACACCAGGGTGATTCCTATAGAACCACTAAGAAAGATTGCTGACGAGGTGGGCGCTTATTTGATGTTTGACGCTGCCCATGTCGCTGGACTAATAGCGGCAGGCGTATATCCTTCACCAGTTGGGTCTTCCAGATCCGGGAGAAATAATGGTGCGGATGTGGTGACCTTTACAACCCACAAGACAATGAGGGGACCAAGAGGCGGTGCAATTTTGTGCACCGAGGAGCTGGCTTCTGCGATTGACAAAGCCGTCTTTCCGGGTTTACAAGGGGGACCGCTCGAGCACATTATCGCGGCCAAGGCGGTAGCGTTCAAAGAAGCCAGTGCTCCAGAGTTCGTTGACTATCAAAAGCAGGTAATCGCAAATGCAAAAAGCCTGGCAAATGCCCTTGAAAAACAGGGATTCAGGCTTGTTTCTGGCGGAACTGACTCTCATATGATAGTAGTTGATCTTCGCAGTTTTGATTCTGAGCTAACTGGCAAAGAGGCCCAGGAGGTTCTGGATCGAGCAGGGATCACCTGTAATAGAAACCAGATTCCATACGATCCCCGTTCTCCTTTTGTGACCAGCGGTTTACGATTTGGTACGCCAGCACAAACGACAGCTGGCATGACTGAGCCGGAGATGGAACATATTGCAGAGTTAGTGGGCCGTGTGCTTGCCAATCGATCGGATGACACCATTGTGTCTCAGGTGGCAGAAGAGGTGGCGTTGCTTTGTTCGAAATTTCCGCCGCCATTCATGCAGTGATATCTGGCGGTTATTGAGTGCTCGGATATTTGATTGTCCTGGCAGTGGCGATTGTGGTCTGTTATGGGACCACGTTCCTGGTTAGGCGTTTGGCATTTAAAATTAATGCAATTGTTGTTCCTGATGAGCGTCGGGTTCATAAACAGCCAACCGCCACTACTGGCGGCATTGCCATGTACGTCAGTTTTTTGGCTGCAATTGGAGTTGCCTATATTCTCCCACAATTTCGTCCGATGTTTCGGGGCAGCTCAGAATTGTTGGGGGTGTTGATCGCAGGTAGCGTGATGTTTTTCGTCGGCCTCATTGACGATCTTCGAGATGTGTCGGCTCCGGCTAAGGTAGCTGGTCAGGTTCTGGCAGCCAGTGTCCTGACCTTTTTTGGTGTGACAATGTTTTATTTTAAGGTGCCTTTCGCCGGGGTTGTGGTTCTTTCATCTTCGATAACTCCACTTCTGACTGCCGTTTGGGTGGTGGCGATGGCTAATGCTATTAACCTGATCGATGGTTTGGATGGACTTGCATCTGGAATCGTGGCAATTGCTGCAGGATCGTTTTTTTTATATTCAAATCGACTAGTCGACCTCGGGGCTCTTTCATCCACCAGTATTGGCCCCCTTATTGCTCTAATAACCGCCGGAGTATGTCTAGGTTTTCTACCTCACAATTTTCACCCTGCAAAGATATTTATGGGTGACACTGGAGCCCTGTTCTTAGGTCTGCTTATGGCGGCATCAACTTCAGTAGTCGGTGGCAGGACAACCGATGTATCAGGTGAGACTTTCTTCTTTTTTGCCCCGCTTTTCATCCCTTTTTTCATTCTTGGGGTTCCGATGCTGGATATGACCTTTGCAATTATCAGACGAACGGCCAAGCGGACCAGTGTCTCTACTCCCGACAAGGAACATCTGCATCACCGATTGATACAAATGGGTCACGGGCACAGACGATCGGTGCTTATATTGTGGGCTTGGACCTTTGTTCTTTCCGGTTTTGTGCTTGCGCCAACTTTCACAAAGACTGGTAACGCATTGGTGCCATTTGTGGCGGCCGCATTGGGGGTCTCTTTATATACCATATTTCATCCTGCAATTCGAGAAAAAGCTCTTTCTAGGCCGCGTAAAGCATGGGAACGAGAGCCGCTATGGGTGAGATTTGCTAAATTGATTATTCGTCCCGATAGGAGCCAGGAACCCTCTGACGGGTCCAATATCGCCAAGGACGAGACGCTTGACTCCTATGGACATCACTTTAGTAAAAAGAAGGTTCGATAGTGGCCAGGATAGAAGGTGTGCTCAGATTTCTGATCAGGGGCACTAAACCTGCATCTCAATCTTTTGCAGGGAGCAAACCGGGAAGCCAATCGCAAGGTAACGGGGACGGTGTGATCAAGGCTTTCGAAGTTGTTTTCACTCCGATAATTCTTGCACTTATCGGAGTTTTTATCGACTACAGATTGAATACTGCTCCAATATTTACTTTAGGACTGCTTGTTTTCGGAGTGGTCGGAATGGCCATAAAGCTGTGGTATCACACATTTGCCGTTGGAATATCGTCTGAGTTTTTACAAAGTGGTCAAAGTTCGACTAGAGTCATACGTCGGTCACATATTAAACCTTTGGGTGAAGGGGATCTGCTTGGGGCAAACCTTGAGATTCCTTCCGATTTAGATCTCAGTCTGGATGGAACGTCAGTGGGAGAAAGAATATTAGAACTGAATAAGGAAGAGGGGCAATGAAGAAGGATCCATTGGCGGTCCGGTCGAGAATGGGGATCGGCGATGCTGCCGGTACTCCTAGTTCTTTAGTCGAAACAAGAATGGCCTCCCACATGTTCAAATGGGGCGTAGTGGTTTCGCCCTTTCTTCTGCTTGTTTCATATTTGATCTGGTCAGTTCATGGCCTTGAATCGTCACTGTACGCGATCATCTTGGTTCTCATCAATTTTTTGGTAACTGCAAAGGTGATGGAAATAGGCGGCAAAATTTCTTTGCCAGCACTGATGGGAGCGGCGGTTGGGAGCTTTATATTCGATCTAGTGCTTTTAACGGCGGCGGTAATACCGGTCGCTCAGGCAGGTTGGATGAATTTGTGGGCTTTGGGTCTCACCCTTATAGTAACCCATTTGGGTCTAGTTGTTTTCGAGGCAACTACTATTTCAACCCGGATGGCAATTTTGGATATTCGCACTAAGAGTCAAGGGGTCAGGTAGCTCAGTGTTATTGGCAGGCATTAATTTCCCTCCTATTTCAGATGTGCTGAATTGGAAATCTATAGCGTTCAGCGGGACTCCTGCTGCTCTTAATAAGGTGGGCCTTATTACGATTGCAGCCGCAGTAATCACACTTGCACTTTTTTTCATAGCTGGCAAACAGAAAAGGCTGGTACCTAGCGGGGTTCAAAACCTGATGGAGTCGGCTATCGAATTTATAAACAACGCAATTGTCTTAGACGTCATGGGTCCAGAGGGAATGCCCTGGGCGCCATATCTGACTGGGTTGTTTTTCTTTATCTTTTTCTGCAATATTTTTGAGGTTATCCCATTTATTCAGATGCCGGCGACTGCGAGAATGTCCGTGCCGGCACCGTTAGCGCTTATGGTATGGGTTACTTTTATTGTCGTGGGAATTAAAAGTCAGGGCTTGGGGCGTTATTTCAAGAATTCGGTGGTGCCATCCGGGGTGCCGGGACCATTGCTTATAATGCTGATACCACTGGAGATCCTCTCTAACTTCATTGTTCGTCCATTTGCCCTGGCGGTTCGACTTTTTGGCAACATGCTGGCAGGGCACTTGCTCCTTCTGACGTTTGCAGTGCTAAGCGAAGCCCTGTTTATAAAGAGTGTGGGAATAGCAATACTCCCGTTACCCTTTGCGATGTTGACCGCATTGACAGGGTATGAGATTTTTGTTAGCGCGTTGCAGGCATTTATATTTACCATACTGTCTGCACTCTATATAGCGGAGGCAATGAAGGCTCAGCACTAAATTGTTGCCAGCAGAGAAGGTTTCTGGAGAGAAAACCAGCGAACTCTTCAATGTCTGGTATTAATTTGACGGATAGGGTGTAAAATCCCTTCAGTCATTTAGTACTCTGATCAAAAAAAGATTAGAGTTCTACCGGGGAAAGTCTCCCCACGCCTAAATAAGTAGTTGATGTTAGCTATTCGGTGCGGGTTCACCCAGCCCTGCAGGAGGTTTACGGGTGCTTCATGTAATGTTGGCTGTTCAAGCAGCCTCAGCTTCAAGTCTGAACCTGAGAAGAGGTCTTGCGGAGATCGGTGCTGGTCTCGCATATGGTCTCGCAGCTCTAGGTCCGGGCATTGGTATAGGTCTCATATTCAGCAGTGCCATTGCGGCAATCGCAAGGCAACCTGAGATGGCAGGACCGGTTAGAAGCCTTGCGTTCATTGGATTCGCATTGGCCGAAGCCCTTGCTCTTATTGGTTTCGTTGTATTCGTTCTACTCAAGTACACCGGGTAATGACTACAACCATATTTGCTGCAGCGACCTCTACAAATCCGATACTGCCTGCGACCGGTGAAATAATCTGGTCGGTGGTATCGTTTGTGGTCTTGCTTTTTGTGCTAGGAAAGTTCGCTTATCCACCGGTCAAACAGATGATGGTTGACCGTGCTTCCAAAATTCGTGGAGATTTAGATGCGGCGGAGTTGGCCCGCACTGAGGCTCAGCGGACTTTGGAGGAATACAGGGAGCAGCTTGCCCAGGCAAAGAGGGATGCCTCACACATTGTCGAAGAAGCACGTTTGACGGCTGAGGCACTTCGTGTCGAGCTGTTATCTAAGGCAGAGGAAGAAGCTGCCGAAGTTAGGACTCGTAACGAAGAGCTGTTGAGATTCGAGCGCCAAAGGGTTTTAGCTGAGCTTCGTTCCGAGGTTGGTTCGCTGGCTTTGGAGCTTGCTGAGAAGATCATTGACGCAGAGGTAGATAGAGCGGCTTCACAGGCTCTAATCGACTCCTTTATCTCTGAGATTGGAGCGTCACAGGCGTGAGAGAGTCTTTGCGCGGCTATGCGTTAGGAATTCTTTCTTTGGCGGAAAAGGAAGGCAAGAGAGATCTGGTAGCAGATGAGGTTCGGGCCTTCAGCCGAATTCTGGCGTCTCAAGAAATGCTTGCTGAGATTATTTCGGATCCGTCGATACCGGCCCGTAAGCGGCAGGCAATTTCCAAAGAGTTGCTCAGTGATAAGGTTGATACACTAGTCCTGCATCTTTTAGAGACCTTTATCGGTACTGAAAATCCAAGATCTGTGGTTGAGACTATCTCTGGGCTTGCTCAGATTTTGGCTGGTGACGACGGTATGGTACTAGATGGGGGATTTGCAACTTCATCAAGGGCTGACGGATTTTCGGAGGCCTTGCTTGAGTCTCTTGAAGGATCACCGGAGCTAGAACAGGTTGAAGAGGAGATTTTCCGATTTGCCCGAATTGTTGAAGCCAATCCCCGAATCCGAAGAACGCTATCGGGAGTGGGTTCCCAATCCGAACAGCGGTCAGGCTTGGCATCTTCGCTTCTCTCGGGTAAATGTCATCCAATTTGTTTAGAGATAATATTATTTTGTTGTTCAACTGACCGGATAAGGGATATCGTTGAAGTGCTCGATAGCATAGCTTTGCGAGCTGCTGGAATCCGTGATAGGAAGATAGCTAAAGTCCATTCAGCAACGGAGTTGACGCAACAACAGGTTGAGCAGATTGCGGCAGCGCTGGAAATGGCAATCGGTTCTAAAGTTGAGGTCCGCATAAGTATCGATCCGTCGTTGATTGGCGGAGCGGTAGCCGTTGTGGGTGATACTGTTTTTGATGGAAGTGTTCGAAATAGGATTGAACAGCTTCGTGTTCGTCTTGGCCTACCGGCCACAGTGAAGTCAAGGGAGCGAATCTGATGGCTGAGTTGACCATCAATGCTAATGAAATTGCTTCGGCGGTAAAGAATTTTATCGAAGATTATAAGCCCGGCCTTGAGGCAGAGCAAGTTGGCCGTATTTTAGAGATTGGTGATGGAATAGCCAGGGTTTCAGGCCTTCCCAATGCTGCCGTTAATGAGCTTCTAGAGTTCGAGTCTGGTAAGTATGGATTGGCCCTTAACCTAGACGAGGAGTCCATAGGCGCTGTGATCCTCGGGGATACTTCTGGAATTGACGAGGGCCAAATGGTAAGGTCCACCGGGAGGATTCTTTCGGTTCCGGTGGGTGACGGACTTTTAGGCCGAGTGGTGAACTCACTTGGTGAGCCAATTGACGGGAAGGGGCCGATCGAGTCCACTGTGAGCAGGCGGCTAGAGGTCCAGGCTCCAGGGATTATTGATCGCCAACCAGTGGGTGAGCCGTTGCAGACAGGAATTAAAGCAATTGATTCCATGACCCCAATTGGACGTGGTCAGAGAGAACTAATCATCGGTGACCGTAAGACTGGCAAAACCTCAATTGCTCTTGACACCATAATCAATCAAAAGGGCGAAGGGGTTAAGTGTATTTATGTAGCAATCGGGCAAAAGGGTTCCACGGTGGCGTCAGCTGTAGCGGTGCTCGAGGAGCACGGGGCGATGGAGTACACGGTTGTGGTGTCTGCTCCAGCATCAGATCCAGCTCCTTTCAAATACTTGGCTCCGTATGCCGGCTGTGCTATGGGACAGCATTGGATGGAATCCGGTGAACATGCGCTGATTGTATACGATGACCTTTCCAAGCAAGCAGAGGCCTATCGTCAACTTGCGCTTTTGCTTAGGCGACCACCAGGTCGTGAGGCCTACCCTGGCGATGTTTTCTATCTACACTCAAGGCTGCTGGAGCGCGCTGCGAAGTTGTCAGATGCCAAGGGTGGAGGTTCTCTGACTGCACTTCCTATTATTGAGACCAAAGCAGGCGACGTCTCCGCTTATATCCCTACCAATGTGATTTCAATTACTGATGGCCAGGTATATCTAGATTCCGACCTGTTTTATTCAGGCGTACGACCCGCCATTGACGTGGGAATATCAGTGTCACGGGTCGGTGGCGCAGCGCAAATCAAAGCTATGAAGGGCGTATCCGGTACGATGAAGTTGGATCTAGCCCAGTTTAGAGAGCTTGAGGCATTTGCAACTTTTGGTTCTGAACTCGACAAGGTCTCGCAGTCCCAGCTGGATAGAGGTTACCGTTTGACCGCGATTCTTAAGCAGCCTCAGAATGCACCAGTGCCTGTAGAAGAACAGGTGATCTCTATTTATGCTGGTACATCCGGTAAGGTGGATGACATAAGAGTGGCAGTCTTACCTCAGTTCATGTCAAATATGATCGAGTTTTTCAGAGCACGTCACAGCGACCTTTTGGAGTCGATCAAATCTACTGGTACAATGCCAGAAACCTCGAAGATAGATGCAGCGATAGAGGAGTTCAAGTCGAGTTTTGATGCATCGGTGTTAGAGGGAGCGTAACCAAAGTGGCAGGAGGCCAGGAGAGGATTCTCCGGAGACGCATAAAGAGCGTTCAGTCAACTAAGAAGATCACTAAGGCTATGGAGCTTATTGCGGCTTCGCGCATTGTGAAGGCAATGGGGAGAATTGCCGCGGCCAGACCTTACTACGAGGAGCTTATCGGAGTGGTTCGCGACCTTTCAGCTTCAGCCGGTCTTCCCAAGAGTGTTTTTCTTGATGCACCTCCTGAGGCAGCCAGCAAGGGAATTATTGCCATAACGGCTGACAGGACTTTGTGCGGTGCTTACAATTCGTCGGTTTTGCGTTCTGCTGAGAGGCTAAGTGCCAGGTATCGTTCCGAGGGTAAAGGCGTAGTGCTAATAACGGTAGGGCGTAGAGCAAGTTCTTATTTCAAATATCGTGAAGTTCCCACTGCAGCATCATTTTTTGATGTTACTGATCGACCTACATATGATCAGGCGAGAAGTATTGCTGCTCCAATTTTGGAGGCTTATGAATCTGGACAAGTGGAAAGTTTTGTGATTATCTCTAACAGGTTCTATTCGGCTGGTAACCAACAGCTCGAAACTACCCAGCTGTTGCCGCTAGATCCAGAGAAGTTTGGACCCTCTGACGATACTCAGGCACTTGATTTCGAGATTGAGCCTTCGCCGGAGGTGATAATTGATCCTCTCTTGCGTATGTTCGTAGAAGAGACAATATTTGCACTGCTTTTAGAGGCGTCCGCAGCCGAGCATGCAGCCAGACAGCGTGCAATGAAGGCTGCTTCTGACAATGCCGAGGAGCTTATCAAGACCCTGAGTAGGGTTATGAACCGAGCTCGTCAGGACTCGATAACCACCGAAATAACTGAGATAGTTGGTGGTGCCGAGGCGTTGAAGGTAGGGTCAAATCAGATTGATCAGTCTTATCTGTTGACCTATGCTGGCCGAAAGGTCAGTAGGTAATGAAGAGTTTTATTGGGGCTAAAAAAGAGTTTCCCGTGGCCCAGATCCACGGGGTTTATAGGAGCAATAAGCAATGAGTACCGTGGCTGAAAATCTAGTGCAAACCGAAGATGGCCGTGTGGTTGCCATTGCCGGTCCGGTTATCGATGTAGAATTCCCACCTGAATGCATACCGGAAATTAATACTGCCGTTGAGGTTGATTTGGAGATTGACGGTTCCAAAGTAACCATCATTGCAGAGGTGGCTCAGCAGATTGGTGAAGGAAGGGTCAGGTGTGTCTGCCTCAAGCCAACAGACGGTCTAAGGCGGGGAGCAGTAGTCCGAAATACCGGACGGGGAATATCGGTTCCAGTTGGTTCCGCTGTACTTGGACACGTGTTCAATGTGGTGGGTACTCCCCTGGACGTCGAGAAGATTGATGGCGTTGAGGATGTATGGGAAATTCACCGTGACGCCCCCCATTTTGCTGACTTAGAGCCAAAAGCTCAGATGTTTGAGACCGGGATTAAAGTTATTGACTTGCTTGAGCCATATGTGCAGGGTGGCAAGATCGGCCTGTTTGGTGGTGCGGGAGTTGGAAAGACGGTTTTGATTATGGAAATGATCAACCGTGTTGCTCAACAGCACGGAGGTGTCTCAGTATTTGCCGGAGTGGGGGAAAGGACCAGAGAAGGTACCGATCTTTTGCTTGAAATGCAGGAGTCCGGGGTTATTGAAAAAGCTGCTTTGGTCTATGGACAGATGGATGAACCGCCGGGAGTAAGGCTTCGGGTGGCGTTATCGGCACTGACCATGGCGGAATACTTTAGGGATGTCAAGGGACAGGACGTGCTTCTGTTCATTGACAACATCTTCCGCTTTGTCCAGGCAGGTTCAGAAGTGTCAACTCTACTTGGAAGAATGCCAGCTGCTGTGGGTTACCAGCCCACTTTGGCTGACGAAATGGGCGCCTTACAGGAGAGAATTACTTCCACCAGAGGTCGGTCCATTACCTCACTTCAGGCTGTTTATGTGCCTGCTGACGACTATACCGATCCTGCTCCATTCACGACATTTACCCATCTTGATGCCACTACTGAGCTTTCCCGCCAGATCGCTTCGCTTGGCATATACCCCGCAGTTGACCCGTTAGCTTCGACCTCAAACGTTCTTGCTCCTCATATCGTTGGGGATAGGCACTACCGGATAGCTGTCAGAGTTCAGGAAGTACTGCAGCGATATAAGGAATTGCAGGACATCATTGCCATCCTGGGAATGGATGAGCTTTCTGAAGAGGACAGGGTGACCGTATATCGCGCTCGTAAAATACAGCGCTTCCTTTCTCAGCCACTTTTCGTTGGAGAGGTGTTCACTGGCCTCAAGGGAATATATGTTCCCATCGATGAGACGATAGAGTCCTTTGAGGCCCTGGTGAATGGTGATCTTGATGAGGTACCTGAGCAGGCTTTTCTAAATGTCGGTGGAGTTGAAGGGGTATTGGCTAAAGCCAAGTCTCTCCAGGAGGGGTAATTGTGGCAAATTCGTTTGCATTTTCACTGGTGACCCCGGAACGTACACTGATTTCATGTCAGGCAAGTCAGGTTACTCTTAGGTCGGGTGACGGTGATATCACATTTATGGCTGGCCATGCTCCATTTATTGGGAGTGTAGAGCCATGCGTGCTGACGGCCGTCACATCCGAGGGTGAAACTTTGAGGGCAGCAGTTCATGGCGGTTTTGTCCATGTTGCTAAATCCAAGGTTAGAGTGCTGGCTGATGTAGCCGATCTTCCAGATGAAATTGACGTTGATTTGGTTAAAGCCAGTATTGCAGAGATGGAAGAGGCTTTGATGCATTCGCACGATGCGACAATAGAAGCAACGCTTCGCCGGGCCCATGTTCGTTTAGAGTTGGCGAATTCTAGAGGGCTCCCAATAAAGTAACACAGTAATGTTTGGACATTTGTTCTGTGTGAAGTTGTCCGAAGGGGGCTCGGATGAAGCGCCATCGTATTGGGATTGTCCACACCTTTTCTGGTGAACCCAAAGCAATGTTAGAAGGACTTAGAATTGGTCTAGGCGGATTTGGGGTCGGCAGGATCTGCCCGCATATTACTTTGCTGCCCCCAACTAACATTCACCCTTCCAGTATGGCAGGAGAAATATATCGCCTGAGGGCTATTGCCTCTGAAACAGATCCCTATCAAGTAACCATTGGTCCTGCGGCAACATTTCACCCGGTTTCTCCAGTTTTATACCTGTCAGTTGAAGAGAACGATGGTAATTCCATGGCAAATCTGGTCACTCGATTGGCACGCAGTGAACTTTACAAACCAAGCAGCCGTCCTTATGTTCCCCATGTGACCTTGAGTGATGGAGTCGATTTCGCAAGGATTGTCGCAGCAACCCAAGTGCTAGATTCAGAATTATTCACTTTCAGTTTTAGTTCGTTTGAAATGATGTTGTCAGGGTCACAGGCTTACTGGGAAATATACAGTGACTTCCGTTTTGCTAAATGCAGAAAGGTGTTCCGGGGCGGGCTAGAGCTTGAGGTGTTTTCACATCAGAGTGGTGATTTGGCAATCTATTCATTGGCTTCTGATCTGGACATTCATCAGAGTTGTTTTTGGCCTTATCCGGACAGGAGATTTCGAATCGATGGTCAGCGGTTTATCAGTATTTCTGTGTACAACAGGGGAAACCTTGTTGCAGCGGGAAGTGGTTGTTACAGTTCAGTATTTGCTCTGATCAGGTCGGTAGTAGTCAAATCTGAGTTTCAAAAAATAGGGTTAGGAAGCCTTATTGTTGGAGAGCTCCTTTATGCTTTGCAATTGACTGGAGCCGAGATGGTGTATGCGATTACGGAGCACGCCAACGAAAATTTTCTACTCGGATTGGGAGCCGAGAAACTTTTTATTTGGCCCCCGTTCCTGGTTCAAGAAAAGGGTACCACACTGAATTCTTGGAGTTTTTCAAGTCGGTGATGGGCATCCACGCGCCGTACTGTTCCTGATTTAGATCTCATAACCAGACTCTGAGTAAATGCGCCGGTAGAGCTAAACCTCACACCTCTCATCAATTCACCGTCGGTGACCCCTGTTGCGGCGAAGAAGCAGTTATTGGAGCTCACTAAATCGTCAGTTTTAAGGACTTTATCAAGATCATATCCAGCCTCAATGGCAGCCTTCTTTTCTTGGTCATTCCGGGGCCAGAGCCGTCCCTGGATTTCGCCGCCCATGCATTTTAGAGCAGCAGCTGCGATGATTCCTTCGGGGGTGCCACCAATTCCGAAAAGTATGTCTGAACCTGATTCCGGCCAGGCCGTTGAAATAGCTCCAGCTACGTCTCCGTCAGTAATTAGCCGAATTCTCGCGCCCGCTTCACGGACTTCAGCGATTAGCTCCTTGTGACGGTCTCTATCGAGTATTACCGCAGTCAGGTCTCTTACCGAGACCCCTTTGACTTTAGCTAATGATTTTAGATTCTCGGTTGGTGAAAGATTCAAATCGATTGATCCAACTCCTTCAGGGCCAACGGCAATTTTTTCCATATAGAAACAGGGTCCCGGGTCGAACATAGTTCCCCGTTCTGCAACCGCGATAACAGAAAGCGCCCCTCCTCTGCCCATAGCGGTAGGGGTGGTGCCATCGATTGGGTCCACCGCTATGTCAACTTCCGGTTGAGAGCCATCCCCGATCCTCTCCCCGTTGTAGAGCATGGGTGCCTCATCCTTTTCACCTTCGCCAATCACAACAATCCCATCCATAGGGACAGAGTGAAGTACAATTCTCATTGCTTCTACCGCAGCATTGTCTGCGCCATTCTTGTCTCCTCTGCCCATCCATCTTGCGGCTGAAAGCGCGGCGACCTCAGTCACACGTACTAGTTCAAGGGCTAAGTTTCTGTCTGGTGGTTGTGGATTAGAATTCATTGCCTTAGACGTTATAACAACTTTAGGTAGTTTTCATCCCTTCTTTTGTGATCAAGTGCACAATTAGTAATTATTTATCTTAATTCACAGCTTTCTCACAGCATCGAAGCCGAATTCGTTGCTTGATTACCTCATGATTGCGCCGCCGTTGACGGCGAAGGTTTGGCCTGTTATATATTTTGCTTCCGGACTTATTAGAAAGGAAACCATATTTGCTATGTCGACTGGATCGCCAATTCGTCCTAAGGGGATTTTGGAACCGCGGCTGTAGAGTTCCTCGTCACTTATGCCAGCTTCACGTGGCTGTGCCGTATCGGTTACTCCAGGCATGACCGCATTCACTCTGATGAGGGGCGCCCATTCGAGAGCCAGAGACCTGGTCAGCGAGATGATGCCGCCCTTGGAAGACGCGTAATGTGAACCCAATGGCGCACCACCGATAGCTCTTCCTGAGGTGATGTTTACAATTGTGCCTTCGCCAGACTCGAGCATTTGGGGCACAAAGGCTCGACTGACTAAAAACGTTCCGCCTAAATTAACCTCGATGCAATTCAGCCACCTCTGGTAGTCGATTTCGAGCGCTGACTGCCTGGGAAAGATTCCCGCATTATTGACCACACATTTCACCACTCCAAACTTTGATATTTCTTCTTGAGCTGATTTCACCTCTTTTTCTTTCGATACGTCGGCCTGGACGCTGATGGCGGCTATGCCTCTTTTCTGCAACTGGGCTGCCACTTTGTGACCCAGGTTTGTCTTTTCGATTATGGCTATGGCTGAACTACTGTCACTGGCCAATTTATTGCAAATAGCAAGCCCGATGCCCTGCCCTCCGCCAGTGACTACGATAACTTTTTTCACCTCGATTGCTCCTCTGTGGAAACTTTGTATTGCACTTCTCGCCTGATTGACCGAAATAAGTCCGCAAGCCCCCGGATTTATCCGTGGGGTCAAGGGCGAGTCCTGGCACAGCCAGGATGTAACACCCAGGAATTAACATAACTATATGAGTATCGGACAGAGATTGTACCCAAACCCAGAGAACGAAGTGACCTTAGTTCGCCACTGCTCTGAGTCCCGGTTCTTAATCGGAGTATCTTGCTGCTTTTCCATCTGATAGTTCAAGTGTGTTAAGATTATTCCAATAGCGCGATTTGGGAGCCTTGGTATCACCCGCTTCTAACCAGTTGAGTATGCTGTGGTGAGTCTTATGAAATCCCAGCGGTTTAAGGAGAAGTTGTATGGCTCGTGATTCTCAGGGAGCACAGTTCGGCGACGAAAGACTCTCAGCATCAGCCACAGCACTGGTGGTATTTGACATGCTTGAGTGCTACCGGGAGCCAATCGAAAAGGCTGGGACAATACCCAAGGTGGTCGAACTGCTGCATGGCTGTCGAAGTGTGGGAATACCGGTGATGTTTGCAAGGGCGGACCATCGGGCAGATGGTAGAGATTTCGCTCTGACTATGTCTGACACAGATCCTTCATTTAGGCCGTGGGGAGCTGAAAACCCTCCGCCGACAAAGCCTCCTTATGGTGCTGGCTCTCCTATGCTTCAGCCTCTGCGTGAATTTGAAATGAGTGAACAGGATTTTGACATTCCCAAGCATCGGTGGTCTGCTTTTCATGGAACAGCTCTGGACACCACCCTGCGATCGCTCGGTATCTCGACAATTTTGCTAGTCGGTGGGTCGACTCACGTCGGTGTTGCGTCAACTGCGTATGCTGCACGGGATCTCGATTATCAGGTGACAATAGTTCGGGACGGCTGTCACGGGTTCCAAGAGCAAAAGGAATTCTTTCTAGACAAAGTATTCCCTAGGATGTGCAGGGTTCGAACCGTGGCCCAAGTTCTAGAAAATATCTGTCAATAGCGTTAGGCGTGATTAGCGCTTATTGCTAACAGTCAGCTTGAGGGGGCATTGATTTGCAAATTGAAACTACGTCGGCAACGCTTGAGTCGGAAATGCCGATAACGTTATATCGTCCAGAAGATCAAAGCGGTATATTGCCAACTGTGGTCTTGCTGCATGAACGGTACGGGTTGGTTCAACATACTGGGGATTTGGCGAGAACTATATCGACCGAGGGGTACTGCGTTGTTACACCGGATATCTTCTACTACCTCGAGGATCAAGACTCTTTGCACCAGGGGAAGGTCAAAGCGAACCCGTCCGATTCATTCGTCCTTGAAAGGTTGGACGAAGTCGTTCAATGGATTGGACAAGGCAAATACGCAGATGTGGATAAGCTTGCCATGATTGGGGTATGCCAAACGGGTCGGTACCCAGTGATTTACGGTTCCAAGAGAGAGCTCAAAGCCTGTATCGTTCTCTATGGAGCAGTCAGCAGCTGGGAGAGATCGGATCTGCATCCTGAGTCGATGGACGAGATCATCCGAGACCTCAATGCGCCTCTGCTTGGTCTCTATGGTGAACTGGATCATTCGATCTCAATACCGTCTGTGTTGAAGCTTCGTAATGCACTGGAGCAGTCAGAAAAGAGTTACCGTATAAAGATTTTTGAAGATGCTCCCCATGGCTGGCTCAACAGCACCATGCCTGGCAGATACCGTAAGATTTCTGCCGAGAACGCAATGTATGAAATAGTTAAATTTCTGAAGCAGCATTTATCTCCGACCTCACTCCGGGCGAACAGAATTCGGTGGGAATTCGAGAGCGATAAAGATCGTGATTATGACTTCAGCAAGAACGTCAGATTTGAATAAAAGTGGGATTGAGGTTCGGACTGAAAATATACAGGTGAGCAGTGCCAGCAAAGTTATGAGTTGCACAAAGTGTGATTTTGATTAATTAGGCTGGGCAAGGTCGTGCATATGAAGGCCAAGAAGTGAATCTGGCATTGGCACAATTTTGGTTGTGGTTGAGGTTCAGACCATAAATAACCTGGTTGTAGTTAGTTTTAGAATGATTTTCCGGTTTTGCCGCTCATTATTCGAATCTGATCAAAACATCATTCAAAAAGTCACTCCGGATTTTAACGTTGCCGGTATCTTTATTTTTTCGCAGATTGGGCTTATAGTTTTTTATAATAGAAAGTGCCAGGGAGACAGTATTGCTTGATCTACTGAAATTTGATGGAGCCCCAGTTGTAATAACCGGGGCAGCATCTGGGATCGGACTGAGCTGTTGTGAGCTGTTTACTGATTTAGGTGCCAAAATAGTCGCTGTCGATTCAGACCCAACATTTGGGTTATCTCAACATGGAACAGCTCTCGGCCTGGATTGGCCGGAACGGTACTATTCCATCGACGTGTCACAGGAATCTGAAGTAAGGCAACTTGCTAAAGAGGTATTTAGCGATTTTGGGGAGATAGCTTCCCTTGTAAATATCGCGGGCGTCGGTTCGACTAGTTCACTTGAGAAAATGGATCTTGCACATTGGAACAGGATTATGCAAACCAACGTGACAAGCATGTTTTTGATGGTTAGAGAATTTCTCCCGATGATGAGAGAAAATACTGGCTCAGTGGTCAATATGTCCTCTACTTATGCTTTTGCATCACGCAGTAATAAAGCTGCATATTCAGCCTCAAAAGGAGCGATTGTCAGTCTAACCAAAGCAGCAGCAATCGAGGCAAGCAGAAAGGGCATTCGAGTAAATGCGGTGTGTCCAGGGCCTGTTATGACTCCAAGACGGGTCGATGCTGGAGCTGACGGAGTCGATGATTTAGAAAAGGCGGCACGCCGAACTCTTCAAGGTCGCATGGCCCTGCCTGGCGAAATTGCCAATCTTATCGCCTTTCTTGCTTCCCGCGCGGCATCGTATATAACCGGTTCCGCAGTAATCATTGACGGTGGTCAACTTTCACACATTGGCGAGGTTACCTAAAGAATATTTGAGATCCAATTTGTCTGGCTTTAGCAGCAATTCTGATCCATGAGGGGGGATTATGCCAGAATTTGTCCGTCTTATAAATAACGACGAAGTCGCGAAACTAATTGACCTTGACAGTTGTTTTGAGCCCTTAGAGGTGGCTTTTAGAGACCTTGGCAAGGGGGACGCGGCAAGCGTCAGACGGCATGACGTGCTTTCCCGAGCCGGGAAATTTAATGCAATCAACTCTTTCAAATCGATGAGCGGAGTTGTGCCGTCGCTTGATGCAGCTTGCCTGAGGGTAGATTCCGATCTGCTTCGAATCCCTAAAGAAGGTGGCGACTCTCGCCGGGAGAAATTGACCAAGTCCCAGGAAGCATCGGTCACAATAGGCAAGGAAAATGGGTTACTTATTTTGTACCGTGTTTCAACCGGCGAACTGTTGGCAATTTTTACTGATGGAGAGATTCAAAGGATTCGTGTGGGCGTGACAAGCGCTCTTGCTGTAAAATATCTTGCTAACGCCGATGCTCGTATTGTTGGTTTTTTGGGAAGTGGCTATCAAGCTGAGACTCAGTTGGCTGCACTTGCCTCCCTAAGGCCGGACTGTACCTTTCGAGTCTTCAGCCCAAATGCTTCTCACCGCAACGAGTTTGTCGGCAAGATGCGGCTACAGGTCCCGTCAATGGTGGAAGCTGCTCAAAGTGCTGATGATGCGGTGCAAGGAGCAGAAATAATTATTTCAGCAACCAATACTTTAGTGCCAACCATTAAATCCGAATGGCTCCACCCAGGGATGCACATAAATTGCATCAAGAAGCAGGAAGTGGATATGGGCGTGATTGATAAGTGCGACAGAGTGGTTGTCGGTAGTGCAGGTGACACTGTTCACGTGGTGGTAGGTGAGTTGCGAGGAATGAAGTTGAACGAAATGGCTAAAGGCTGGTGGAAGGAGCCTGGTCATATTTGGGAGGAGTACCCCTTTCTTGCAGACGTGATTGCTGGAACTGCTCCAGGAAGGGGCCATGATTCAGAAATCACCTGTTATGTCGGACATGGCACCGCAATACAGTTTGCTGCAGTTGCAATGTTGGCCTATCAAAGAGCAGAACAGGAAAATGTGGGCTATCTGGTGCCTTCAGAGAGATTTTTACAGCCAATTCTTCAAAAGTAGGTGTTCGAGGCCCTGGGCTGAATATAGGTTTGACCAATATTGTTTGGATCCGTACGTGATTGAACTAGTATGGGAACATGGCTGATAAATGGAGGGATTTATACAATTCCTCGACCCTGCGGAATCAAAACTTTGACACTTTGTCCGGACTGCCCCTGGCGCCGGTATACGGACCCCAGGGTCCCATCGAACCCGATGAAAATGCAATCGAAGAAGTCAGTCTTCCAGGAGAGTACCCCTACACCCGAGGGCCGTATGCTTCGATGTACCGTTCCAAGCTTTGGACAATGCGAATGTTCGCGGGATTTGGTACAGCCTGCGATACCAATCGTCGGTTCCTGGAAATTTTGAGGGCTGGAGGTAGCGGTCTTTCAACAGCTTTTGACTTACCCACTTTGATGGGAAGGGACTCCGATGATCCTTATTCGCTGGGAGAAGTCGGCAAGTGCGGAGTGGCGATCGATACCGTTGAGGACATGATTGATCTGTTTGATCAAATAGATTTGGCCCAAGTAACCACGTCGATGACGATCAATTCCCCAGCTCCTCTGATCCTGGCGATGTACATTGTGGCCGCCGAGGAAAAGGGAATAGGTATATCCCAGCTGGGAGGGACCCTTCAAAACGACATATTAAAGGAATATCAGGCGCAAAAAGAGTATCGGTATCCTCCCAGGCCGTCCGTAAGACTTGTGGTGGATAGCATTAAATTCTGTTCTGCCGAAATGCCGAAATGGCACAGTGTATCGGTTTCTGGATATCATATCCGGGAAGCCGGTTCTACCGCTGTTCAGGAGCTTGCATTTACTCTTGCAAATGGTTTTGGCTATGTGGAAGCAGCCATTGCGGCAGGGATGGACGTGGATTCATTTGCTCCCAGCCTTTCGTTCTTTTTCAATTCGCACATCGACTTTTTTGAGGAGATTGCCAAGTTCAGAGCGGCAAGGCGGATCTGGGCAAGATGGATGAAGCAGCGGTATCAAGCCAAGAATGAAAAGTCGCTGCTACTCAGATTTCACACTCAGACTTCAGGAGTTTCACTCACAGCTCAGCAACCTGAGCTAAACATAGTGAGAACGGCAATAGAAGCGGTGGCCGGAATTATGGGAGGCACTCAGTCACTTCACACCAACTCTATGGACGAGGTTCTTGCATTGCCAACGGAAAAAGCGGCCCGGATTGCTCTTCGTACCCAGCAGGTACTGGCGCACGAAACCGGGATTGCAAATGTTGCTGATCCGTTAGGCGGGTCATACCTGGTTGAGCATCTCACCGATGTCATAGAAGCCGAAGCCGAAAAGATATTTGCTCACTTGGATCAGTTTGGCTCAGGATCGATTCTTGAAGGTATTTATGCCGGGATCGAAAACGGATATTTTGTTGGTGAAATTGCCAATGCGTCCTACGGTTTTGAAAAGAAGGTTTCAGCCGGAGAACGAATCGTGGTAGGAGTGAATCAGTTTTTTGAAGGCAACGAGGATTCTCAAATCCCGATTTTAGTAATTGGACCGGAAGTCGAGGAAGAACAAAAGCGAAGGCTGGCAAAAGTTAAAGAGCAGCGGGACTCAAATAAAGTGCTAGATGCCCTTGAGAACCTGAAAGCGGTTGCTAAAGATCCGCTCGCTAACACAATGCCCGCTTTTATAGAGGTGGCAAGGGTACGAGCCACCGTTGGCGAGACAATGAACGCCCTCGAGGAAGTCTTTGGAGCATGGTCCGAGAATTTACCTATTTAGATTGACAACCTCGCTTTTCTAGCTAGGTTGAATCTGATGAGTCTTTTAAAAAGTTTAACTCCTGATGATTTCGCCAATCTTAGCTCAGTAGCGGATCCTCAATTAAGCCAAGATGGAAGGTATGCAACTTATTTAGAGAAGGTTGCAGGCAAGACGAGGGTCTGTTTGGTAGATTTTCTGGATCCTTCCCACAACAAGAAATTTGAACTGCAGATAAAGTTTCCCCATCCACTGGGTGGCGGGACTTACCAGCTTGGTGACGAGGGCCGCGAACTTTATTATGTTGACAGAAATGGTGGTATCTCAAGACTTGATTTAGTAACAGAGGAGATCTCAGCAGTCTATTCTGGGCCCGGGGTTTCACAAATCTCATTAGGTAATCACCAGTCAACGATCGCTGCAGTCATTTTTGGAAATCGGGTTGTACTTTTTGATTGCAACCGGCAGGATCCGCCGACGACAATATCAGAGAGGCCCAGAGATTTACTTCCGTTTACTGGCATCACCAATATTCCAGATTACGTGGTCACAGAAAGACCTGATTTCATCATCGATGTCAGCCTCAGCAAATCTGGAAATTGCGTTGTATGGCACGAGTGGTCGTTGCCAAAAATGCCTTGGCAAAGGAGTCAGATCGCCATGGTTGATCTGACTTCGGCCGAAAATCCGATAGCTATTGTGGCCGGAGGTGACTATTACGTCTCGCAGCCCAGGCTATCCCGTTCAGGATCCTGCCTTGGATTTTTGGCTGAAACTAAACAGTACTTAAACCTGTGGATTGCGGATCTTGATATCTGGAAGGCAAGGCAGGTTTTGTCTGAACCCTTCGAACATGGCAGCCCGCCCTGGGGGGGAGGAAGCAGAACATTCGAGTTTTCATCTGACCAGGAAAAGCTGTTTCTTTCGAGGAACGAGGGGGGATTTGGGCGGTTGATCTCGGTGAGTACTGAATCCAATCAGGTAGATGATTTAGGGAAAGCGCATCATTTTGGACTGAGTCTGTCCAGTAACTCTTTGTTGGCAATTCGTACTGGCGCCAAGACTCCCAATCAGGTGGTTAAGTATGACTTAAGTGGATTTGATCGCGTTGAAGTTGGGAGAATCCACCCGAATGCTATTTATGATGCTGCAAATACTGAGCCAGAATCATTTACAGCTCAATATTCGGACGAGTTATATAGTTACATTACACCAACCTGGCTACAAGAGTTCAAATCTTTACCCCCAGCCTCTGTGCCATATAAGCTTTACCGGCCAAGCTGCAACGAGGATCTGCCTACATTATTCAGCTTTCATGGTGGCCCTACCGACCAGTCGCTAGTGACTTTTT
Source organism: Actinomycetes bacterium (assembly GCA_021803345.1). Classification (GTDB taxonomy): domain Bacteria; phylum Actinomycetota; class Acidimicrobiia; order Acidimicrobiales; family Acidimicrobiaceae; genus SCQM01. The sequence continues at coordinate 27,455 of JAJZLS010000024.1, read as the reverse complement.
CCCCCCGTAATATCGCGTTTATGCAGTCTGGTTTTCAAGTAGTCACATTTGACTATCGGGGATCGACCGGCTGGGGGAAAAGCCACCGGGAGTCGCTCGATCAAATGTTTGGTTTGGCCGAAGTTGCTGACCTATTGAGTGTTATGGCTGATATGCATCGAAGGGGACTTATGAGATCTCAACCATCAGTCGTTAATGGAGGTTCGTCGGGTGGGTACTCAGCGCTGAGGTCTCTCGAAGTTACCAGAGGTCTATTTTTTGGAGCAATTGCGGAGTATCCACTGGTGGATCTCTGTGAAACGGTGGGGTCCACTCACCGTTTGGAGTCGCGTTACTTTGATGATTTGATAGGGAAATTTCCCGATCAAATCGCGAGGTATAAAAACCGCTCGATTACGCCCAGTGAACTTGATCGTGTTCCGCTTTTAATCATGCATGGTGACTCAGATCCTGTTGTATCGCCTTATCAGGTGGTTGAATTTGTGAACCAGGCGATCTCAGAAGGTTTACAAGTCACTTTCAACTTGTTTAAAGGCGAAGCTCATGGATTTACAAATCCTGAAAATATTGCTGAAGAATATCGGGCCTATCAGGACTTTTTGGGTAGCATCAAAGACGGTGGCGGTGAGCCTGGCTGCTAGCGCCAGGGATCTTTAAAACTGGCGTCTTCTGGATTTATGGTTTCGAGTTCCAAGCCTTTAGTTTCAGGAAATCTAAAAAATATAATTACCGCAAGGAGCAAAGGACCAATTCCCATTAGGGCAAGAGGGGTCCCAACCTGGTTGTAGATGGTGGAACCTAAAAATCCGACTCCCACAACACCCACGATCGATCCGATCCTGGACCAGACTCCTATGATTCCGTTGGCTTTGCCTCTATATTTAGTCGGGAAAAGTTCAGTTCCATAAACCCCCAGTGAAGGAATAACTGCAGGAGAGATGGTGGACCCAAGAATGGCCCATATCCAAATCATCGCACCTTTGGAAAGAAATGCCATCATCAGGCCGCCGGTACCTATAATCAGGGCCACCGTACTTACGATTCTTCTTCCTTTAGTTTCTGAAAGACGCCCTCCGAGGGCTAACCCTATAGCTCCGGGAGCTGCAGTAATTATCGTGAATATGCTTATTGCCAATGGTGAAAAGGACTGGTCGTGACTCAGGAACTCGTTTCTGAACTGTGATGCCGGTATAAAAAATAGATTTAGCAAAAATGACGCAATGCATAGCAGTATCAACGCTTGGCGGTTTTTCTGGGATTGCAGCTCACCATTGCTAAAAGTAGGCTTGGTTGACAGAAATCGAAACCGTTCTGATTCTTTCAGGTGCTTGGAGAAAGGCTTGATTGCCAGCAAGGCCAGAATCGAGACGGCATAGAGGATACGCCATGATCCGGCTGAAATTCCAGCTAGAGGTATCATTGCAGCAGCTGCTCCGGCTCCAAGGGCTGATCCAATTACAAGTGATGCCAATGACCATGCCCTGGCCGTGGCGGGGACGATTTCTGAGGAGACAATTGCTATGAGTAAGATTGCCGATGTAGCAAAGGCCTTGGTCAAGATCTGGTCCGCAGCAAGGAAGTACATATTTGGTGCGAGGGCACCAAGAGTGGAGAATACCGCTCCCATCGCAGTGGAAAAAAGAATTATTTTTGAGCGACCTATTTTGTCCGCCACAAAGAGTAGGAAAAGAGCAGGCACTATATCTAAGCGTGAAAAACCAAGAACCAGTCCTTGTGTTGCGGTTGAGCTGTGGAATTCTGAGGCGGTAAAGGTCAGCAGTTGACCCAAAAGTGTCGCGTAGTAGCTGTTAAGAAATGCTATTCCAATCAACGTCCAAATGGAAAGAATTGTGGCCGGCTCCAGCTGGGTGGGAGGGTGCCAAAAAGGAAAAGTATCCCGATTTGGCAACTTTTTCAAATGCCTTTTGATTGCAATTGCCAGGAGCCAGCTCACACCGGGGACATGTATCGAGAAACTGATTTTTTCATGCCAGGAGTCCTGGTTAATTTGAATTAGTTCACGCTTGTAGCCGTTGAGAATCGACCTTTCAGAGTAAAAGGTATTAGATTCATGATCGCGTTTTTCTTTGACTATTCCCCGTAACTCGTAATTGTACTGATCGAGTTGAGACGCGCTAAAAGTGGTAATTAGCTGTTTAGGGCGCATCTTTTTTCCATGCAACTTACTCTAGGGATTTGGCTGGTTAGATTTGAGCTATATTCATTGGAGCTTAATAGTCATAGCTGGATAGGGAGGCTGATATGTACGACGACGCGTTCAGAATACGCCCAGTGAGCCAGCTGCACGGGACAATTGAGATAAAGGGAGCGAAAAATTCAGTTCTAAAACTTATGGCTGCCACGCTGCTAGCACCGGGAACTCATGTGCTCGAGAACGTGCCTCGCATAGCAGATGTTACGATAATGTCAGATCTGCTTAGGTCCATGGGTGTGGAGGTTTCTGAAGTCATCGATGGTAGGCTGTCCATAACAGTCCCCAGGGAGGACCAGATCACTCCGCGGGCTCCCTATGAATTGGTGGAAAAGATCCGAGCGTCCATAGTGGTTTTGGGTCCTTTAGTGTCAAGATACCGTCGGGCTGAGGTTTCGATGCCAGGGGGTGATGATTTTGGTCATCGGCCTATTGACTTTCATCTGAATGCCCTAGAGACCCTGGGAGCGAATTTTGAGGCCTCGCATGGCTACATATCGGCAACCACGCCTGGGTTGTTGGGTACGAGGGTGGTTTTAGAATTCCCGTCACATACCGCCACTGATAATGTCCTGATGGCTTCTGTGCTTGCCAAAGGGATCACTATCATTGAGAATGCTGCCAGAGAACCGGAAGTTATTGACTTAGCTGCGATGCTCTCGGCAATGGGAGCCAAGATCCATGGGGCCGGTACCTCAAGGATAGAAGTGGAGGGGGTGGACCAACTTCAGCCAGTGACTCACAGAGTAGTTGCGGACCGGGTGGAGGCTGCAACAATGGCTGCCGCTGTAGGAATTACCACTGGCAGCTTGGAATTGGTTGGAGCCCCAGTTTCGTATATGGATATGGTTCTCGAGAAGCTTGGCCAAATAGGTCTTGAAATAACAAAGACATCAAATGGTCTGCATGTCTCATGTTTCGATCGACTGAAAGCTATCGATGTGGCCACTTTGCCCTATCCCGGTGTTGCGACTGACTATAAGCCATTCATCGTAACCATGCTTACTTTGGCCGACGGTGTTTCTATTGTGACTGAGAACCTGTTCTCGGGACGCTTCAAGTACGTGGATGAGCTGAGAAGAATGGGCGCTGATATTCGAACTGAGGGACACCATGCGGTCATCAGGGGTGTTCCTAGACTCTCAGGGGCGCAGGTAAAGGGAAGCGATATCAGGGCAGCTGCAGCTCTGGCGTTGGCCGGAATGGCTGCGGAAGGTGAGACCATTCTTTCGGGTGCGTCACATATTGAGAGAGGTTATGAGGATTTTGCCGATAGGCTCAGAAGCGTAGGGGCTGATATCGAAAGGCTTTGAAATCCATGTCCGGAAACCCTTCTATCCAGGGTAACTTTACTAGGTGTCACAGAGTTTGATTGATTGGCGGCCACTTATGAAAAATGATCCTAAGGAACTCCTTGATCGCGCGAAGCAGTCAAACCGAGTCTCATTGGCGAAATTGCTTTCGATTACAGAGCGGGGCGGAGAAAAAGCGCTTCAGCTTACGAAGCTTGCATTTTACCAGCAAAAGGATTCATATCTGGTAGGAATTACTGGTGCACCCGGAGCTGGCAAATCGACTCTGGCAAATGGGCTGATAACTGAGGTAAGAAAGCGCGCACTGGAAGTGGCGGTTCTGGCCGTAGACCCTAGCTCACCCTTCTCAGGCGGGGCTATCCTTGGTGACAGGGTGCGCATGCAGGGGCATTCGTCCGATTCTGGAGTCTATATACGTTCGATGGCAACCAGGGGCCATTTGGGAGGATTGGCTTTGGCGGTTCCGGACGCAGCTCGAGTCCTGAGTGCAGTTGGGTTTCCCTACGTGTTGTTAGAGACGGTCGGCGTGGGCCAAGTGGAAGTCGAGATAGTTGAATCGGCCGATACAACGATTGTTGTGGTCACTCCTGGATGGGGTGATTCAGTCCAGGCCAATAAAGCTGGTTTGATGGAGATTGCTGATATTTTTGTCATAAATAAAGCTGACAGGGATGGCGTTAGAGACACTCGGCGTGATATCGAAACAATGTTGGAAATGTCTGACAAAAATAGTTGGATTCCACCGGTTATAGAGTCTGTGGCAAGTAAGGGAGATGGCGTGGACGAGGTATTTGAGGCAGTCTGCAGCCATCGCAACTACCTTCAGGAAAGTGGCCAGGGTTTAAAAATTAAGGAGATACGGCTCGTAAATGAGTTGAAAAAGATAGTTGAGGCACAGATCGATATGCGGATAGATCAGGTTCTTTCGGATCCAAAGTTTCATCTGCAACAGCAGAAATTGATGCAGGGTGAAATTGATCCGTATACTTTGGCTACAGAACTAGTCGGTTTGCTGTTTCAGAATTGAATTTATGTGCTCGAATGGGGGAATTATGGCTGATGAAGGAAAAGTAGTTAAGTGCGAGATTGATGACAACGGAATTGGTCTGATAAAACTGGATCACCCCAAAGCCAATGCTCTGTCCAGACAAGTGCTTTTGCAGCTGCGCCAGGCAGCGTCTCATTTTCAGCAGGAACTGCCCAAAGCCGTGGTTATTCACGGAGGCGAGAAAATTTTCGCGGCTGGCGCGGACATTTCAGAATTTGGGGGGCCGGCGGAAGCGTTAGAGATATCATCGTTATTTCATAGCGCGCTCGATTCAATCGCGGAAATACCCCGAATAACCATCGCGGCAATTAATGGCTACGCCCTGGGGGGAGGTTTGGAGTTGGCGCTCTCCTGTGACTTCAGGGTAGCTTCCTCGGATGCCAGGATGGGCCAGCCTGAGATTCTGTTGGGAATTATACCAGGTGGTGGTGGTACGCAACGGCTAGCCAGGCTAATAGGAGTCTCAAAAGCAAAGGAGATAATCTTTTCAGGTAGGCAAGTCACCGCTGAGGATGCTCTTGGGTTAGGGATTGTGGATAGAGTTTGTGAACCTAAAACAGCGTTTGAAGCTGCCTATCAATGGGCACTCGAGTTTTCCAAAGGGCCGGTAATCGCCCACGGACTTGCTAAAGAGGCTATTGATGCCGGATTGTCCGGGAACCTTAAGCATGGCTTGGATCTTGAAAAACTCTTTTTCGCAAAAGCATTCATGACTAACGACGCACAGGTTGGCGTGGCATCTTTTTTGGCGCAAGGTCCAGGTAAGGCGGTTTTCGATGGTCGATAGGCATGGTTGCATTAGGCATCCAGTCACTTTTGGAATCGGAATATACAACACTGTAGCCATTGGTGAATCAGTTAGCTGAAGGCAAGTAACCGAGAGAACATAAACGATGGATCAACCTGTCCGCCTTTGTCAAGATTGTTCAGCTCCAGTCCTCTTTTGTGGAACTTTGTGAGTTCGATCCGCAGTTTCCTTGCAGAATTACTTGCACTTTTTCTCTAAAATTATTACCTGGTGATAGTGACTCGGCGTCCGGTGGCTGTTATATTTTTCAATACAGCCTATTTCATTGTGACATTTCCAGACTTGTTGGCGGACACGCACCAGAAATCGCAATCATCTGGGGATAGCTCGTGAAAGCAGAAATTGCGAGTTTCTGGCGGAGGTTAGTATGTCTTACTCTAAGGAGTCCTACGGTAGGTGGGGAAGATTTACCTAGGGATACCTTAAAGTTTACAGTGTGGGGGAATCGACTTCTTTTGAAGTTCGAACGGGGGAAATGGAGTAGTTTTGCGCCGGACTAGTTTCGAAAATTTAAACTCGTCAATGGCCAGAAGTCTGGAAATAGTCGGGGATTGGTGGACGCTTTTAATCGTAAGAGATGCATTCATGGGAATCAGGAGATTTGATGATTTTCAGGAGCACTTGGGGATAGCTAGAAATATTCTGGCTTCCAGGATCCGACGATTGATTGATTTCGGAGTCTTGGAGAGGCAACTCTATCAAGTACGCCCAAAGCGATATGAGTATCTGCTCACTCCGAGTGGGAACGACCTCAAGATTGTGCTGTTCGCAATCAAGCAGTGGGGAGATACACATGTCTATGGGGATAGGGACCATCCATTGAGAATTGCCCACAAAGCGTGTGGCAGTGAGATCTCGATCGATATTGTATGTCCTAATTGTAATGAAGTCATTTCGGGAAGCAGCGATTCCCTTGATTGGGTTCCTGGTCAAGACATGGATATCAACGATATGCGAGCCTATTCTGCTGTAAGGGAGAATTCCTTCTTTGCGGTTGAGAGCAGTATCAATGAGGGTTGATTTGTGGATGCGATTGAGATTTGATGAACTTTGGTGAGATAAGCACTGCCGAAACCACAAAGGAAAGACCCATTATGTAAAACGCTACCTGGAAACCGTACTTGTCGATAATGAAGCCGATTAGGGCAAACCATAATGCGCCCACGCCGTAGGCGATGGCAAAGAAAATTCCAAAAGCGGCCCGGGCTTGTGAAGGTCCAATTGTATCGGAAAAAAGTGATTGGATGAGAGGCGACTCAGAATAGGCCAGCATACCAACGAACAAAGACACAAGAGCCAACAACCACGGGGAAGAGTACTTCTGAACAAATAGTACAAAAGAAAGTGCCCCACCCAAGTATGCCGCCATCAGCACACCTTTTCTGCCGATCTTATCAGATAGCCATCCGGCAATAAGTGGTCCTACCACTCCTCCTCCTACAAGAACTGTATACACCAGCCCGACGGTTACGGTTGAAAGATGCGCGCCATTTTTGAGATAGATGGGAACAAATGCGGTTAATATCCCAAGCCCTCTTCCGGCTGCCGAAACGGTAGACGCGATGATTACAAGTACCGCTGCTTTGTTTTTCACAATTTGGGAGAACATTGATGGTTCACCAGGCTGGCGTGATGCTTGTGTATGGGCATCGGATCCCTTGGTTCTGCTGGCTTCCAAAGGCAGATTCCCAATCAGCACCAGGCCTCCCAAAGCCATCGGAATAGAGAGAGCGACAAGTGCCGTTCGCCAGCCGAAATTCGCTATTACAGCGGTAGTTGCAATTGGCACCAAAAGCGTCCCAAGGGTTCCTCCGGTTGTGTGCCAGGAAAGGACCGTACCGCGTTTTTTGGGAAACGTTTCCGAGAGATAAGCCGAACCCACAGGATGCTGAGGCCATAGCACCAAAGCACCAATAAATCTCAGCAGTCCGTAAATGAGGAACCCAGGAGAAAATGCCGCCAAGAATGTGACTACTCCTAACGATACATTTTGACCTGAGAGCAAGAAGCGGGCTGAAAAGCGCCGTGCCAAACCTGCAGCTCCTTGGAGGAGACCTCCAACCACCCCCGATACTGCAAGTAAAATACCTAGTGACGAGTAGGAAACGTGAAACGCGCTTATTACGAATGGATAGGTTAGTGCCAGGCCTGCTGCGTAAAAGTGCTGTACTGCATGTGAAAAGGTTAAAAGGCCCACAATTTTCTTATCCCCGGAGCGCCATCCTTCGCCGTTATTTACTTCGATTACGTCATTTCTAGCCATCACAGGTTCTTTCGGAAAAGAGGAATACCGGGATTTTACTTGGATTGTTTGGCAATCTCTAAATTTATTCCTCTTCTTAATTGAATTCGAGTTTGTTTATCTTGGAGTCAGTTCTATTTTCTTTACTTGCATCTCTTTGCTCGGGCATAAGGGGTTGGCTGCCTGAGCAGATTGAGTCTGTCAGGTAGGCATAGCTTTTGACCAGGTGCATTACTTTGAGCTTGAGACCTGGCTCAGAACCGATCTTAACTCTGACGCTGCTTTTTCAGGAGGAATCACGTTGATCATCACACCGGTTCCCAATTCAAATCCTGCTCGGGTGGTTAATTTTGGCCAGATATGGACGTGCCAATGGAACCGTCCTTGTTCTCTGTAAGGAGATGAATGGAACACCAGATTGTAGGAGATATCTCCCAGATGTTCCCTAATTGCACCCAAGGCAAGTTTTATTGAAACCGCTATGGACTGGAGTTCCTCATCGGTGGCCTTGTGAATGTGTTCCTGGTGAGTTTTTGGGATTATCAACATTTCGTAAGGCTGTGATGCCCAAAATGGCGATATGGTCAGGGTTTCGCTGTCTTCAAGCACCACACGGTCTTCAAGTGACAGTTCTGCGTCAATTGTTGAACAAAGTACGCATCCACCTAGAAATCGTGAGAATCCAGCAAGCTCATCAGTGATCTCCCGAGGAACAAATGAAGTAGCCAGGAGTTGGCCGTGCGGGTGATCCAACGAGGCTCCAGCTTCCCGGCCTGAGTTCACGATCACTTGAGAGTACCTTATTGTCTGTGAATTAGAGTGAGCCAAAATTCTGTCCCTGATGCTATGCATTATAAGTTTCGACTGCTCTACAGTAAGGTCGGACCACCCTAGATGGTGGTCAGGAGACAATACGATCACCTCATGAATTCCTGAGGCAGGAGCTGTGGTAAATATGGGTCCTTTGGTGATTGCCACCATCGGCTCATCGCCGCTGAAAGCTGGGTACTTGTTGGGTACTACTCTTAGAAGCCAGTTTCCCTCCTCTGAGTAGGTCTCAAGTGCCGGGGGAGTGTCTTCCTCGTGTCCTGGGCAGAACGGGCACTCAGCAATGTCACTTTTTTTAGTTGTGTCTCTAGCCGAAAATGCGGATGGTCTAGTCGAACGTTCATAGGCAATGACCACCCATCGGCCAGTTAAAGGATCGAGTCTAAGTTCGTTTTTCATTCAGGGCGGTTTCTCCTAGGGTAGAGTTTCAACTCTGTAATTCCCTACCTAAAGTTATAACACTAAAATTGAACAGTTTGAATTTGAAATTCAAATTAGTGTAAATGGGTTTAAAGTCATTCCATAAAATCAATATTGCAAGGTAATCTTAATCGGATGCAGGCTTATTTAGATTACGCTGCCACAACTCCTATCAAACCAGCTGCTATTCAAGCTTGGGTTGAAGCTGCTTCGATTTTAGGTAATCCTTCAGGTGCGCATAAAGCTGCCCGGGTTGCTAAAGATGCTCTTGAAGAGGCTCGTGAAAATGTGGCGTCTTTATTGGGAGTTCAGGTTAGGCAGATTGTTTTTACTTCAGGTGGGACAGAGTCTGACAATACCGCGATTTTTGGATCAGCAGCTGGTAACTCGCTGGTACTTTGCAGTGCTATTGAACATCATGCTGTACTAGATCCAGTTGAAAGGTCGGGGGGACGTTTGATCGGGGTAACTGCGGGAGGGGTGCTCGATTTAACCCAGTTGGAAGATACTTTAAGGGTTCATGGTGATTCGATTGGCCTGATTTCAATTATGGCAGTTAATAATGAAACTGGAGTGATTCAGCCGTTGTCGGCTGTTTCCCATCTTGCGAAGAGATACGCTCCCTCAGCTCTGCTGCATACTGACGCTGTTCAGGCACCAAGTTATCTAGACGTATCTACTTTGACCAGAGAGTTCGATCTGGTTTCGCTGTCGGGGCATAAATTCGGTGGCCCTAAAGGAACAGGGATTTTAGTTGCGAAAAATCCTGGACGAATCAGACCTCTCATTCTTGGTGGAGGGCAGGAATGGGAGCTCCGATCGGGCACGCCAAATTTGGCGGGCATCATCTCCATGACAGCGGCCTTGAGGGACGCAGTAGAGAATCGCGGGTCAAATGTTAGGCACGTCTCCGCTTTGACTGAAATACTCCGCTCCGGACTATCTGATAGGTTCAAGAATGTTCAAGTTAATGGCGGAGGAGAGACTCAAATTTGTAATATATCCAATTATTGTTTTGAAGGATTGAATTCTGAGGAAATTCTTTTCCTTCTAGATACTGCTGGAGTGTACGCGTCCGCAGGCTCCTCATGTGCCTCAGGGGCACTGAATCCCTCCCATGTACTTTTAGCTATGGGAAAATCGAGAACGGCTGCCAAAGGATCGCTAAGGTTATCGCTCGGTCCCGAAAGTACCGAGTCCGAAGTTAGCTACGCAGTAGATGTAATAGGAGATGTGGTTACGGATTTGGCATCAAAAAAAGGACTGGGATGCATTTAGGTTCCAGGAGTCCCATCTATGACGTAATTTTGCTCGCTCATATTGTAAGTGTGTTAGGAGGTTTTGGGGCAAATGGTTTGGCTGGCATCTATGCCGGACAACTGTCGCCCGTTCCGAGCGAAGGAGCTGTCAAATACTTTAATTCGCCCAACTTTTATGCTGAGAAGCTTATTTATTTGATTCCGGTATTTGGGCTTACCATGATTGCCATTTCTCACGGCACTTCAGAACTAGTTAGACCGTGGGTAATTTTTGGAATCTTTGCCTGGGTCATAGCGGTTGGTATAGCTCATTCGTTGGTCTGGCCTAACGAGCGGAAGATAGCCGGTCTTCTATCAAATGATCACAGCAATGAGATGGAGAGTGCTGCTAAGAAGATTTCTAGAGGGGCAATGATTCTTGATCTTATATTTGTGGTAACCCTCATTGTGATGATTGCGCAGCCAGGTGGAAGATAGGCGACATTATTAATTTATCTTTCTTACCATCGACTGGCTTTTTGCTCCGACTAGCCTTGTCGCGGTGGAAAGACTTGGCCTAATTGGACTTCCAAATTCTGGGAAGTCATCACTTTATAATGCACTAACCGGGGGCACTGCCTTAGTGGCAGCCCATCCGTTTTCAACTACCGAGACCTTATCGGGTGTCGCTATCGTTCCCGACAAGCGTTTAGATGCACTCAGCGCTATGTCGGAAAGCAAGAAAACTGTCTATGCACATGTTGAATTTGTCGACATTGCCGGCCTGGTTGCGGGAGCTAACTCGGGCGAAGGATTGGGCAATAGGTTCCTGGCTGGGATAAGAGAGGTTGATGCTCTTTGCATGGTTCTACGTTCCTTTGAAGACGAGAACGTCCCAGGAGAGTCGGACCCGGTAGAAGCCATGAGTATCCTCGAGCTTGAACTGGTGCTGGCTGATCTTGCGACCTGTGAAAGTTTGGTTGAACGACGTAGAAAAGCTTCCAGGTCTGATAAATCGATACAACCTGAAGTGGAGGCGCTGGAAAAGGCTATTGAGGTGCTAACCGAAGGGACTCCCATCTACAGGAGTTCGTTATCTGGCGAAGTTAGAGAAGTTCTCAAAGGATCATTCCTGCTGACAAATAAAGCCGTGCTGGCTGTAGTAAACCTGGGTGAGGCCCAGCTGGATAAGTCGGATGATATTTGTGACAGGGTTACAAAAGCATCTGGTGGAGCTTTTGATGTGCTCGGTGTTTCGGTACAGCTTGAATCCGAGGCAAGAGCTTTGGATGAGAGCGAACGACAAGAGCTTTTAGAAGGGTTAGGATTGGGTCAAGGTGCACTTCCCAGAGTTGCCCAGGCCGCTTATCATATGCTTGGTAGAAGAACATTTTTCACTACCGGTGATAAGGAATCCCGCGCTTGGACTTTTAGGGCAGGCGCTAAAGCACCCGAGTGTGCGGGTGTGATTCACTCGGACCTTCAACGTGGATTTATAAGAGCTGAAGTAATCCACTGGGATGAACTCCTGGCTTTAGGCTCCTGGAATGCGGCTAAAAGTCAAGGGAAATTAGGATTGGAAGGCAAGGAGTACGAAGTAAAAGACGGCGATGTCCTCGAAATTCGGTTCAACGTCTAAATCCGATAAGGATCCCGAGGACCTGTTTCATTGGGTGGTTTGCAATGGGCAGGTCATTGCTTCCTGCGTTCATCCTTCCAACTTGGTTGAAAGAGCAATTCCTACTAAAGTAATGAATTTTTGGTCTGGGGCAGTAGTGTTGCAAGGTCGCATACCAGCTATTGCCGTGGCTCTTAACCGCAGAATGTCCGTGATTTATCTCGATAATTCCATGAACGTGGTACGGATCCGAAATCTTGTAGGGGTTCGGCTTGCGTTCCCTACAGGCAAGCGCAAAGTACTGGTAGTAACCTCCGAAGAGATATTACGCAAATTTGATATTTCAGTTGGTGACAAGTTCGAACTCAAAGTTTAGGGAGCAATGGATGGTTCTGCCTGCAAACCACGGGGTAAAGGGTTCGCTGATTCTTGTAGGCACACCAATAGGCAACCTTGGCGACATTTCAGCCAGAGTGGAATCAGCTTTGTGTGAGGCGGACCTTATCGCTGCTGAGGATACGAGGCGTGTCAGGGTTCTGTTGTCCCATCTTGGCATAACCGGCAAGGAAGTTCTGTCTCTTGATGCAAACAAGGAAGAATACCTAAGCGACCGGATAGTTGATTTTATCAAATCTGGGAGGCGAGTTGCATATTGTACCGATGCCGGTATGCCGGGGATATCAGATCCCGGTTCAAGACTGGTAAGGGCGGTGGTAGATCAAGGGCTTGAGATAGATGCTATTCCTGGACCATCTGCTTCTTCAATGGCAGCATCTCTCTCAGGTCTTTGCCAAAATGGTTTTGTGTTTGTAGGATTTTTGCCAACTAAACCGGGCGCTCGAAAAAAGGAACTTGTACGGATTCGCGGGTTTGAAATCGCTTCGGTTGTTTTTGAATCTCCAAATCGGGTCAGCTCACTTTTAATGGACGCGGCCGATGTTTATGGATCTGAACATCAAGTATTTGTGGGCCGCGAATTAACTAAATTCCATCAGGAACTTTTTTATGGAACTTTGTCCCAAGGTATTGCAAGGTTTTCAAACAGAGAGTTAAAAGGTGAGCTAACCATTGTTTTTGCAGCGACGGAACAGACGGACGAGAAGCCTGATTTTGAGGGAATCCTGGAGCTGGTTTTGGATTGTCTGGCGGTTGAGGACAATAAGACCAGAGATGTGGCTAGCCAAATTGCCGAGATAACGGGGGCGTCGAAAAATAAGATCTATCAGATGATCGTTTCGGCTAAGGCTAAGGCTCGAGCTAAGAATTAGAACCTGTAACCCGACTGGATCGATTTTCTACATGGTTCGTGATTTGTATAGATGTGAATGTTATCCCTATTGCTAGTTCTTGCAATTATTGTGTTTACAGAATCTCGTCTTTTGTTTTTGATTAAGGCCAAAACCGATCATTAGTTGCTAAGGTGCTTTTTGTGTCCGAGTTTTTCATAACTACCCCTATTTACTATGTCAACGACGTTCCTCATCTGGGCCATGCCTATACCATGGTGTCGGCAGACGCATTAGCCCGGTGGCATCGCTTGGCTGGGGATGAAGTATTTTTCTTGACTGGTACCGACGAGCATGGACTTAAGATTTCGCAAGCGGCAGCGGAAAATAATATGAGTCCAAAGGAATGGACTGATCAGCTTTCTCCGAGATTTCAAAATGCTTGGCAGAAGTTGAACATTTCCTACGACGATTTTATCCGAACCACCGAGAAAAGGCATTACGTTACTGTCCAGTCGTTTTTGCAGTCGATCTACGACAACGGATTTATTTATAAAGATAAGTATGTCGGTCTTTATTGTGTATCCTGCGAAGCTTACTATCAGGAATCTGAGCTTATCGATGGAAACTGTCCAATTCATAATCGTCCAGCGACCCTTATGGAGGAGGACAACTACTTTTTCAAACTCTCTGCGTTTCAGGAGCGATTGCTCGACTGGTACGAGGTAGCTCCCGAGGCAGTCAGGCCGGCTACTAAGCGCAACGAAGCTTTAGGATTCATTCGACAGGGACTCCAGGATATATCCATAACTCGTACCTCCATCGATTGGGGAGTGCCGGTTCCCTGGGACGACAAGCATGTGTTTTACGTTTGGTATGACGCTCTTGTCAATTATCTTACAGCGATTGATTTTGGGCGAGACCAGTCCAAGTTTGAGAAGTGGTGGCCACACGTTCATCATCTGATTGGAAAAGACATCATCAGATTTCACTGTATATGGTGGCCCGCAATGTGCATGGCGGCAGGGATCGAGCCACCTGCGAACATATTCGCCCATGGCTGGCTGCTGGTTGGCGGAGAAAAAATGGCAAAGTCTGCTGGAAATAAAGTGGATCCTATAGAGCTTGCAGATGAATTCGGATTGGATGCGGTCCGTTACTATCTTTTGCGCGACACTGTATTTGGTTCTGACGGTGATTTCACCTATGAAGCTCTTACTTCGAGATACAATTCTGACCTTGCAAACAACTTGGGCAATCTCCTCCAAAGGGTGACTACCGTAGTCGCAACCAAGTTGGATGGCAAGGCCCCCAGTCCGGTGCTTGATTCCAAGCTTGGTCAATTTGCCATGGTAGCTGTCAATAAAGCTGTTGACTCATGGAATCAGATTGCTCCTCAGGATGCCTTGGAAGCGATTTGGTCCATGATACATGAGACAAATGCGGTGCTCGAAGATGTCGCTCCGTGGAAGCTTGAGCCGGGTGAGGAACTCAGGAATGTTCTTGGGGATGCGCTAGAGGTTCTTCGGCTGGTATGCATTTTGAGTTACCCAGTTATGCCCGAAGCTACGTCACGGGTTTGGGGAAGAATAGGTTTACCGGGTTCACCCTCAGACGGCGGTTCTCTCGATGTTCTGAGTTGGGGTCGATATCGGGCTGAGAGCATAATCGAGAAGGGCAGTCCCCTGTTTCCGAGAAGAAAATTCAGTTGAGTTTAATTGAGGAGAGACGATGTGGATTGACACTCACTGCCATATACATGACGAAGAAAATCCCATAGAACTTGCGCGAAATGCATTTGCCGCTTCTGTAGATTCGCTGATATGTGTAGGGACAGATGTTACGACTTCGCATGCTGCGTTAGGTGTTGCAAATACCATCGAGAGTGAGATTAGAGACGGCGCAGATGATCTTCCGAGAGTATTTTCTACGATTGGACTTCATCCGCATGATGCATCCAATCAAGGTATGGCTGGGATTGCTGGCATTGAGCAGCTTCTCAAATTGTACGGGACAACCAAAGGCAATGGACTTGTTGGAGTTGGCGAATGTGGTTTAGATTACTACTATTTACACTCTAAAAAGTCGGATCAACAGAAGGTTTTTTCTAGGCAAATCGAGTTCGCAAAAGCTTATAATTTGACACTAATTATTCATACCAGAGACTCCTGGGAGGACACTTTTTCAATATTAGATGAGTGTGGAGTACCTGATAGAATGGTATTTCATTGTTTTACTGGTGATCGCGATATCGCATTTAAAGCAGTAGAAATCGGAGCATTTCTTTCCTTTTCGGGTATGGTTACTTTTAAGAATGCCGAGTCAATTCGGGAGGCTGCTAGAGCTGTACCTCTAGATCGAATTCTTCTTGAAACTGACTCCCCATATCTGGCACCAATTCCGCATAGAGGAAAACCAAACCTTCCAGAATACGTCTGCATTGTTGGGGAGTTTATGGCTGATTTACGGAAAGTGTCCGCAGAGGAGTTGTCCCGTTATGTCAAAGCGGCAGCAAGTGAGTGTTTTTTGATCTAATTGAGTCAAAAGTGACATGAATTTGAGGAAAGCAGGCTAACTTATCCAAGGCGTTTTGACATAGTGAAGGGCAATAGATACCCAGTAAACACGAAATCCAAAATCCAGAGGCAATATCCCCGAGTGGAAGGAAAAAATCCTGAGGGTAACGAGCTCCTGGAGAAGTAGGTTCGTGATGTCACTTGGTTTAAGTGCATCCGTGCTAGTAGTACCGCTTCTCCTTATTCAAGGTTCCTCTTCAAACACAGTTTTGAACGGGATAATAAATACAAATACGAATGATTCGCTAACTGCGTATGAAGTCAGTGGGACGACAGCGACGATGGTGATTAGTGAGGGAACTCCTCATTTGAACACTCAGTCTGCCGGATTGACCACAGTGGTGAATGATATAAATTCCAAGCTTCATCCGCAGGCTAACACATTGGCATATGAATCAATTTCTTCAATAGTTCCGGCTGATCAGATTGTGGCAAACCAGACTGCTTTACCTAATACTCTGATCGCCCCGGCTCATCCGGTTCTCCCCCCGCCCCCGCCGCCACCACCGCCACCACCACCACCACCAAAGCCCGTTTACACTACAATTGCACCAACGGTGGTCCACTATGTGGCTCCCGTGGCGACGTACAGTAACTCCAGAGTGGGTCCTGCATCTTGGTACGGTGCACCATTCGGTACCTGTGCTAATACTTGGTTGCCATTTGGCACAGTAGTCAAAATCATCAACCTTGGCACTGGGGCGACAACTACGTGTCGGGTAGAGGACAGAGGTCCGTATGTGGGAGGCAGAATTCTTGACATGTCGGAGGGTACTTTTTCGCAAGTGGCTAGTACTTCCCAGGGCGTTATCGATATCAAGATGGAGTGGTAGTTCAGCTTTCGCCTGATTAGTCTCAATTGTGGATTTATTCATAAGGGTGAGAGTCATTGCTAGGTCGCGGCGAGATAAAGAATATTTTGGCCAAATATGAGCTTGCACCGAGTCGCGCACTTGGTCAAAATTTTCTGTCTGATCCAAACGTTGCAAATAAGATCGTCAGTTTGGCATCAGTTGATAACCAGGACTGGGTAGTGGAGATAGGACCCGGAGTCGGTTCGCTCACAGTGGTTCTTGCCGGCCGAGCCAAAGAAGTTCTCGCGGTCGAATTAGACCGGTATCTAATTCCGGCTATTGATGAAACAATTAATCGCCTGGGACTTTCAAATGTCACTGTTATCCACGGCGATGCTATGAAAATAGATTTCAGCACCCTGCTAAACGCTAGCAATGCCTGGAAACTGGTGGCAAATCTGCCTTACAATATTTCCACCCCGTTGATCATTAACCTGCTTGAGAGCTGTGAGCAGATATCAGCGATGTTGGTCATGGTCCAGAAAGAAGTCGGGGAGAGGATCTGCGCTGCTCCGGGTAGCTCTGTTTTTAGTGGAGTTGCGCTCAAGGTGGGCTATTTCGCCAGAGCAAAGATTGTCTCATCAATATCGAGAGAGGTCTTCATTCCAAAGCCGAATGTTGATTCAGTTCTGGTTCAGGTAGTGCGGAGGGAGCCAACGGAGCTTGACCTGGATCCGGATCTATACAAAAAGGTATTCTCGCTTTCAAGAGTTGCTTTTTCTAATCGGCGCCAAATGATCCGCAGGACCCTATCTTCCTATTTGTCCAGTGATGATTTCGCAGAGATTGGCATTGATCCGACCAGAAGGCCGGAGACGCTGAATCTCGATGACTGGAAGATGATTGCTAAAAAGGTTACCACGGAGGTCAATTAGGGATGGCCATCAGCCTTTTTTCGCCCGCAAAACTCACCAAGTATCTAAAGATAACCGGAGTGAGATCTGACGGGATGCATCAAATTGAAGCCGAGATGGTGAGCCTTAGTTTTGGCGATAAGATTGTGATTTCTGGCGGATATGGCATTGAGATTATCGATGAGGATAACTGGATGCAAAGCTTAGGTGTGGACATCACAGCAATTCCGCTGGGCGAAGATAATCTGATGTCAAGAGCGTTGCGTTTGGTCGACAGGCAGGCTCATATTCGGCTAGTGAAGCGGATTCCGCCTGGTGCGGGCTTGGGGGGAGGATCATCCAACGCTGGGGCTGTATTAAGGCATTTCGGGGCAGGAGGGAACGAAAGAAAGGCTGCTCTTTTAGGAGCCGATGTTCCATTTTGTGTAAACGGGGGAAGAGCAATTGCTAGTGGGATTGGCGAGCACCTTCAAAGTCTCAGCTACCGATTTGAAAGTTATGTGATGCTGATATCCCCATTTGGGGTATCAACTCCTGAAGTGTATAAATGTTATGACCGGATAGGAACAGGTGGGAAGGATCCAGTCAATCACCTTGAAGCTGCTGCTCTCACTTGTGAGCCACGGTTGAAGGATTCCAGAGCGGTTTTGGCTGAAATATCGGGCCGTGAACCTTATTTGGCAGGGAGCGGATCCACTTACTTTGTACAAGGTACGTTAGACGATTTTGACTCTGAGTTGGAAATAAAACAACTCGATGATTTTCGTTTTGCCGACATATCGGATGGTTCGACGAAATACCGCCTGGTTGAAACCTATAGTGTTCCACGAGCGGTGTGAATTGATCTGAAGATTTGTTAGGGCATTAACCCCGAGGATTTGGTAATACGAAACCCTCGGGGTTACTTACCAGCAGCTCGACGTTGCCATCTAGTTGCCTTCAACATCTTCTTATGCTTCTTTTTGCGCATGCGCTTACGACGTTTCTTAATTAATGATCCCATAGGGAACAAAACAATAGCCGATATTTTTAGAAGTCGGGCTGATAAGCATCGATAATGCCGAAATCACGTGTTGAAATTATACAAAACATAAAATAACCCAGGCATAAAACATGTTCGTTCCATCTAGGATCTTTGTGTTGATTGGCGGGTAGTTCAACCGGCAGAACGCCTGACTTTGGATCAGGAGGTTGGAGGTTCGAGCCCTCCCCCGCCAGCGGTATAGTGGCATTTAGCAGCCCATAATCAGAATTTTTTGATATCTGGACAAATCTTCTTTGGTGAGTAGTTGGCGTACTGTTTGAAAAATTCTTCGATGGTTTTCAGATCCGGTTTTAGGACTTCTATTTATGAGCATGGGCAGCCTGGACCCTACACCAGATACAAATCTATCTCTAAATCCCAAGCCGAATTATATAGAGTTATCTATAAATCAGTAATCAAGAATATTTCTCAATTTCTCAGGCCAAGGATCACATAATACCAGGTAAAGGTATCCATATGTAATGTCTTGCCAACTGCCGAGCAACCAGCGACCAAATGGAAATCAGATGACTGGACATTAGGAAAAAACTGGGACTCAAGGCCGATGAGATGACTTGGTGAATCCAGAGAGTCATATATAATAACCGGAATCTGAACGGCCAAACTAGGGTGTATTCGACGAGCGGGAAGATTTTCTGTGCGGGAAGATTTTCTGTGTCTGCCTGAAGACGCGATTTCAATTATTGGGTAGCGTGCGGGTCTTCCCATCCTTCAGATTGCGAAAAGAGTTTGCAAATAGGTTGGTGGGAGCTATTGGATAATTTTACATATGATGCTGTGTTGGTTGGTGGCTGCGGGCATGTCGGACTACCTTTGGGTCTTGCGTTGGCTAAGAATGGGATGCACGTCGCACTGCAGGATATTTCCGCTGACGCTGTTGACAGTGTAAATAAAGGTGAGATGCCCTTTGCGGAAGACGGTGCTGATCATATTCTGAAAGAACTTATAGGCAAGCGTATTTTCGCGACCACAAATCCTGAGGTCGTATCTGAGGCGAGCACTGTCATCGTGATTATTGGTACGCCGGTGGATGAGCACCAGAATCCGGAACCGCATAAAGTGGTTCAGACTATAAAAGAGCTCGGGGCCTACTTTAGGTCGAATCAGCTCCTAGTACTGCGCAGCACTATCTACCCAGGTACTACTGCTCTCATCGAAGGAGTAGTTGACAGTCTCGGCTTGTGTATCGAAGTTGCGTTTTGTCCTGAACGTATAGCAGAGGGTAGAGCCATGCAAGAGCTCTTCGAACTCCCGCAGATCGTTTCCTCGAGGACTCAGAAAGGATTCGATCGGGCTTCAGATCTTTTTCGTGTGTTGACTGGAAAGATCGTGAGGCTGACTCCTGAGGAGGCAGAGCTTGCGAAGCTCTTCACCAACACATGGCGGTATATAAAGTTCGCAACCGCCAATCAACTGTTTATGATGGCCGAGAATTTTGGTCTTGATTACGAGACCATACGCAAAGGAGTGTCAGAAGACTATCCGAGAGCGGCTGATCTACCGAGCGCAGGTTTTGCCGCAGGTCCATGTTTGCTAAAGGATACCCTGCAGCTTGCGGCATTTAATAACAACGAGTTCTTTTTGGGCCAAGCTGCAATCAATGTCAACGAAGGTTTGCCGTACTTCATTGTGTCAAGGCTGGCCAGGAAGTACAAACTGGACGCGTTGAAGATTGGCATACTTGGTATGGCCTTCAAGGGCGAATCCGATGACACAAGATCAAGCCTTGCCTACAAGCTCAAAAGAGTGCTCAGATACCGTGCGGCAGAGGTTTTTACAACAGACCCTTATGTTAGAGGGGATCGCGACTTGCTTCCACTTGAAGAGGTGCTTGAGAACTCTGATCTGCTTATAATCGGGTCACCGCATGTGATATACCGGGAATTGGAAACTGCGACTCCGATTGTCGACGTCTGGGGGCTACGTGGCCCCAAATCAGGTTTATGATACCGCGGGTATCTATTGTAGTCACGGCTTACAACGAAGGGGAAGAGATAGTTGCTCATCTTGAGCGGCTCCTTGAGGCGGTTCTACTTCCTTGCGAAGTGATAGTTGTTTGTGACTCTTCAGCTGACTCCAGTATCAGATTTGTGGAAAAGGTGATGTTGAATGATCCACGGATTTCGGTTGTAATAAACGAGTTTGGACGGGGTCCGGCTAGGGCAATCCGATACGGGTTTTCCTGTGCTTCCGCCCCCGTGGTCGTGGTTACCATGGCTGACGGTTGTGATGATCCATACCAAATTGACCAATTGGTGAGGCTAGTAGAGCGTGGTGTGGTCATAGCTGCCGCCTCGAGATATGCCCGAGGCGGCCAGGCAATCGGAGCCCCTTTTCTCAAAGGGCTTATGTCAAAGATGGCAGGAGTTTCCCTAAAGATTCTTGCTAACGTGGGTACTTGGGATGCTACGAACTCTTTCAAGGCCTACTCTAAAGCCTTTGTGGAGGAGGTTGGGATTGAATCCGACGCTGGGTTTGAGGTCGGCCTGGAGCTTGTGGCCAAGGCTCGAAGAATGCGCAGGCCGGTGGCTGAAATACCCACAATATGGCTTGAAAGAACCGGTGGCGAATCGAAGTTCAGAGTGCTCGAGTGGTTGCCCAGGTATCTGAAATGGTATTTTCACGCCTTCGGCAGAGACTCTGGGAAGACCAAGAATGGCCGCAATGGAGGATAATTTGAAGACAGTATTGGTAACGGGATCGTCAGGATTTATAGGCGGATATGTGGTGGAGGAGCTCTTGGAAAAGGGTTACTCGGTGCTTGGGGTTGATAATTTTTCGAAGTACGGCAAGGTCGAGAAATCTTACGATAGCCACCCAAGCTACACGCTCGTTGAAGGCGACGCCAGGGATGTTGGTCTCATGACCGAGCTTGCGGCTGATGCGGATGTCGTCATCGCTGGAGCTGCGATGATCGGTGGCATTTCTTACTTTCATACATTTGCTTACGACCTCCTTGCCACTAATGAGCGCATTTTGGCGTCAACCTGTGATGCAGCTATAAATGCGTTCCAGAACCATCACCTGGAGCGGGTTGTGTATCTCTCATCCTCTATGGTTTTTGAGTCAACGGATCGTTGGCCATCCAAAGAAGGCGACGAGTTGCTGAGTCCGCCTCCCATCTCGTCATACGGTTTTCAAAAGCTGGCAGTCGAGTACTTTGCCAAAGCGGCACATTCTCAGTATGGATTGCCTTACACGATCTGCCGTCCGTTTAACTGTGTCGGAGTAGGCGAGGGAAGGGCTCTGACGGATATAGAAATTACAAGTGGCAATATATCTTTGGCTATGAGTCATGTGGTTCCTGATCTGGTCCAAAAGGTCGTTAAGGGTCAAGATCCGTTGCATATCCTCGGGGATGGCAATCAGATACGGCACTACACCTACGGGGGTGACTTAGCTAGGGGAATCGTTATGGCAATGGAGTCACAACAAGCGATAAATGAGGACTTCAATCTGTCGACGGCTGAGAGCACTACCGTCCTCGAACTTGCACAACTAATCTGGTCAAAGGTCCGAGGCGATGGTTCAGAGCTTCGATATGTATCAGATGACCCGTTCCCACATGATGTGCAGAAGCGGGTTCCCGATGTCAGCAAGGCTCGCGATGTCTTGGGATTTGAGGCCACCACTCAGTTGGAGGAAATGCTCGACGAAGTGATTCCCTGGGTTAAAAATGCTGTTTCATCAGGGTTACTGTGATCCTGATGAAACTCGAAGCTCTGGATAGCACAAGCTAGTTACCCAGACTGTTGCACGAAGCATACCTACTCAGGGCCACGAGATCCGACTGATTCTTGACCAACACTGACGAATAGGAGGTTCCCTGCGTCGCTGGAGATAAAAGCCAACCGACTAACGGACAGATGTGGCCCGTGGTACTTTGGGGGAAAAGAGCTCTTGCATTGCTACTGCTGTAAAATACCGCAGATGCTATTGCCAGTCCAGTTGAAATCGCCGTGGAAGGAGCCTTTGCTCCATGGCCCTTCAGAGGAAGCGGATTGAAGTTGAATACCTTAGCGTCTGGTCCCTCAATCCGGTAGTAGAAGTAGCGCGGGGAAGCGAATACCCCAAGATGGAAAATACTCATATCTTTCATGATCGTGAGTCTTTTCGCTGGGCGTAACGGGTACAGATATTTAATGATTTGAGCACGTGTAGCTGTCTTATAATTTGCCACTATCGCATTTACGACGTGCCTCTGATGGTGAACTATCTTTTCGTTCGCTATTCCTGATGAGATGGACAGTGGAATCTGGCAGATCAAGAGAGCCACCAGCCCCCACTGACTTATCCTTATCAGCTGCCTCTTTTCAACTTTGAGGGCAACTAAGTGAAAAGTTATTAGCGTTCCTATCGGGAGAAGAAGAGTGTAAAGAATGTACCTGGACGACATCGCCTGGATGGGACCAAAACCCCATCTGCCTAAAGTTATTGCTGCAGAAGTGCCAAGTGAATAAACGATGAGTAGCAGCCCTGGCAAGATTTTTAGATCTTTTCGGACGAACCGAATGGCTAATGCCAAAGCGATGAGTCCTGCAACCACTAGAGCGAGACCCAACAGTTCAAAGAGCAGATCTCCGAACCTCGTCGTTTGCGGGCTCGAGAAAATGGAGCCAACTAGTACCAGAGCATATGTTGCCATCTTCAAGGGATGCGTAAAAGATATTCCCTTACCGCCGGTCTCGGAAAAATTTAGTCCCCAGAAATAGATTATGGCTAGAATGACCGAAGCAATGCCATAGATCTGAGCAAGCTGTTTCCGTCCGGCAAGAAGGAAGACGAGCACCAAGGCAGGACCCAGAAATAGTCCTTGTAGGGAGGAAAATGTAGCTATGGTCAAGCTGACAAGAGAAACTGCTGTCCACCTCTTGCTCTCGGGGAAACTAAGCGAAGTAAAGCAAATGGCGATACACAGGTAGATCAGGTACCAAGCGCTTTGAAATGCCCAGGTTATGTTCTGGAAGGATCCAAGTGAGAGCACCAGCGGAAAGATAATGGCGAGGTTGAGCCAATAGCTCCTGCCTCGCATGATCCTAGAGAGTCCTAGTGCAATAATGACAGAACTTGCCACCTGGAGTAAGAGGTCAAAGTAGATTATCGTCTTCGAGTTTTCGCGACTTACGATTCCAAGTAGGAGGTTGATGACCTGAGGGATTAGCATTCGGTTTTGGTTGTGTTGCGCCCACAGCTGACCAAAGGTTAACGTGTTTTGGATATGGTCGACGAGAAGGGTCACCTGAGTCCACTGGTCCGAATGTATTGCCGATGACGCGTAGTGGAAGGTAAACCAGCAGTACAGTACCACTGAACCAATACCGGAAGCAATTCCTAAGCTAATAAATGAGCGCGATCTTTTATCAACTGGTATCTCCAAGTGTTGTAAAATTGCCGATTCCCCTTACCAAAGTGTTTTGGAACAAACATTATTTATGGTTTTATGCGTCAACATTATACCTGACTCCAGGAGTTTTGAGCAGCTCAGGAATCGTTTATGCAAGTCATCGGTTATGATGCCACCATTGCAATCGTCTTGAGCTATTGCCTGACATACACCGTTTCGTATTCATCCCCTAGGGCTCGGTTTAAAAAATGCCCTGGTGCTGAAGGTTTCATACAGTATTTGGTGGCTCATGGTATTTAACACACTGATGCTGTACTGGGAGGTGCTGTTTGGGATAGAGCCTTAGTTCCACTGACCTGGCCTGGTGTTTTCAGGCTCTGGATACCCCCGGGGTTGGTTTCAAGGGTTTGTTGATTAGAGTTCTTTGGGTACCACTCCCCATTGGTCATATCAAATATCACGGTAGGGCACTGGTTGATGCTGTCAAATGAGAGGAGGTTACCATAAGAGGTAGCGGCAAGAGACCCTAAAGAATCACCGATTAGGTTCGGCGGATAGTACACGCTGAAATTCGCGAAGTTGTGAACTCCCGATGGGTCCAGGCAAGTGCTGTCTGAAATTGCGCATTTCTCCAATGCTACGACTGGTCCGCCACTTGCGGGGCCAGAAGATGCCTGTTGCGATCTACCGTTCCCGATCACCACCCACGTACTTTTGCCGGTAAATCTGAAGCACTCGATGAAACCAAAGTGTTGGACAAGAAGTTGAAGCTGGGCTTTGGCGAAAAAACCAGGTTTACAGAGAATTGCAAGTGGGGACTGTTCTGCTTTGAGTGCACCGGTATGATCTGATGTCGGAGGACTCGATACTTTAGAGACGGTTGTTGCTGTATTCTTTGGTTGCCCACAGCTTCCAGGTGATTTACCGGCGCATGATTGCGTGACCGTCACCTTGGCAACTACACAAGATTTTGAAATGGTCCCACCATAGCCACTGAGACAGAGTCCAGGGATGTTAACCGGCGGGGAAAACAGGATCTCGGCAACTCCGGGAGCAAGTCCCTGGTAGCGCTGTTCCATGGATTTCTCTGCGGTCAGCTCAAGGACATTGGGATTCTGACTTCTTGCCGAAGCTGTTCCGTGGTTTCGGCTAGAAGTGCCGTCGATGAAATGTACTGTAAGTGATTGGCCAACTTTTATGTGGACTGCCGCTCCAGTAGAGAGAAAAGATCCAGCACAATTACCTGTGGGAATCTTCTGGGTGGAATTGCCAGCTGTGATTTCTGCTGCGTAACTGCAACTTGAGGTCGTGGCCTGTCCATTGTTGCAGGAAGTCAAGAGTGGACCTAAGAACGTAAGTACCAAGGTGACAAGGAGGATTCTTTTTGAGTCCATATATTCCTTCCATGGTACAGGTTATATATGCGGCTTTTGATTGAACTTCAGTGATGAATACTTGATTAAAATATAAATGCAAATTTCGAGGCTTTTATAAATAGAGTTTCGGAGGTTGGTAATGAAAATCGCTATTATTGCCCCACCCTGGGTGCCAACGCCGCCGAGGACATACGGTGGCACTGAGTCAGTCCTGGATATTCTTGCTCGGGGACTACAAAACATGGGTCATGAAGTAGTTTTATTTGCCACTGGTGACAGTTCCTGCCCCGTGCCTCGTCGATACCGTTTTGAAAATGCGCTGGGAACCGGGCGGGCTGACAGCGAAATAATGGAATCACTTCATGTAATGAGTGCATACGAAAATTTGCGAGATTTCGACATAATTCACGACCATACGCTACTGGGTCCTATTGTTAGCGCGTGGTATCCAGAAATACCGGTGGTGACAACGAATCACGCGCCTTTTGTCGGCAATGGGCTTGAAGATTTCTACAGGTCAGTTGGGGCGCGGGTTCCAATCATTGCTATTTCGGAGCATCAAGCCAGATCTGTAAAAGACATGAATATTGTTTCCGTGATACACCATGGGATAGACGTCGGGGAATTTTCTTTTGGGAATGGAGACGGAAATTACATGGTGTTTCTGGGCAGAATGAATCCAGACAAGGGTGTCCATGCAGCCATTGCTGTCGCGCGCGAAGTGGGTTTGGAATTGAAAATTGCGGCGAAGTGCCGAGAACCAGCAGAGAAATCATACTTTAGAGAAGTGATTCAGCCATTGCTGGGTTCGGGTGTCGAATATGTCGGGGAAGTTGACTTCAATCAGAAAATTGCCTTACTTAAAAATGCGATATGTCTTTTGAACCCGATTAATTGGCCAGAACCATTTGGGATGGTAATGATAGAAGCACTAGCTTGTGGAACTCCTGTGGTGGCCACAAACGCTGGCGCGGCACCAGAAATTGTGCAAGACGGAGTCAATGGTTTTATATGCGACTCGATAGAGGGACTTTGTGGGGCGGTGCAGCTAGTGTCAAAAATAGACCGCTTGGAATGTAGAAAGTCAGTTGAGGAAAGATTTTCTCAGGAGCTTATGGTGAAGAAACATTTGGAGACCTATGAAAAAGTTATAAGCAATTTCCGGGCTTCAAGTTCCCGGGATTCAAACATTGTTCCGTTGAGAGCCGAGATGGATTTGTCTCAAGATGTAGTAAGTGAACCTCCAATGGAAGGTATCAAGGAGGTGTTTCCTTCGGCTAGTGGAATGTAGAACTCTGATCTTATTAAATTAGATCAGGTTTCGCGAGTAAATTAGGGGTCGATCAAAGGATCACCCTAACTGGCCCGGCGGACTCTAATGAGTACTGATAACCATTGTTTTCGCTACGCATTACTGCTAGGTTTACCTTTTCATTTCCGATCGCGAGGCGGGACATCTTGATTGATTTAAGCCAAGTCGGGAATGACGGTCGTAGTCGGATGATCATATTCTTAGCGTCCGCCTCGAGGCCAAGTAGCGTGGATACTATTTGCACAACGGCGCCAGCTGCCCAGGCTTGGGGAACATTTGCTCCTAAATATTGCACAGGGAAGCTTCTTGTATCACGCTCTAATCCCGAGAATAATTCTGGCAATCGGTGGTAGGCAAAGCACTCCGCAGCATCAAGGGTAGCTTCGACAATTTTGTGGGCATGCTCGTCAAAACCATAATTTCGCATACCTGCAGCTATAAGCACATTATCGTGAGGCCAGACAGATCCCCATTGATACGAAAATGGGTTGTAGCTGGGATGATCACTTGAAAGCGTCCTTATTCCCCAACCGCTCCACATATCCTTTTCGAATAGTCTCGCTATTAATTTCTCAGAACGTTCAGGATAGATTGCTCCGTAATACATCAGCTGACCCGCATTTGACGCAACTGATTCAATGGGGCGTTTATTGCCGTCCAGCCCCAAATAGTAAGTGCTCTGATCAGCCCAATAAAACTTCTCGTCTACTAAATCTTGAAGCCGATCTGCTTGGTCATAAAGCTTTTGAGCGGCCAACTTTTCCCCGTATGCTTCTTCAAGAACCTTGGCCCAAGCCCGTTTAGCTGCAATGACTATTCCTTGGTTCTCGATGGTGGCGATTGGAAGGACTGGCAGTGTTCCGTCTGCATGAACAATTGCCGTTCCATCGTCCTTCCATCCCTGATTGAAGTACCCTCTTACTGACCGGGTGGAATATTCCTGAATTCCATCACCGTCTATATCTCCGTCTCTATCTATCCAGGCTAGGGCAGCATCGACATGTGGTTTCAGAAGATCAATTTTTGCTTTGTCTCCATGCCAGTCCCAGGTTGAAGCAGTGGTTAGGAACTGTAGCAAAATAATCTTGTCAAGGTAAATGGTTCTGCGGGGATATGGTGTAATTCCATTCACCATGGAAGT